>JBMONJ010000110.1:0-8813 GCA_049324655.1 Candidatus Omnitrophota bacterium
CCCGCCCCAGCAGTTTTTGGTTTTGAAGCACTGCGCGTGAGAAGCTTTGCGTCCCGCCGTCCGAAGCGGTATTTAACTTGTATTAGGCGAGCCAAGCGGACAACCGTTTTTATAAACATATTGATTTGGACGCTGCGGCTTTTGGCTGGGCGGCGGCAGCCAAAAGCCGCAGCAAAGCCGCGCACGCCTTAAAATTAGCAAGAAGCGAGCGGCCAAGCGAGCGCCAAAGGAGGCCTTGCCCCAGCAAGGCCGACTGGTGCACGGGGCACAAGGCAGCGCCCCAAGGCGCGGTAAATTACTTAAAGATAATTCGAACAACATTATAAACGCACCGTTATTAAATTCTTTTTATGTCCTACCTGATTTTTGCCCGTAAATACCGGCCCGCGACCTTTGATGAAGTGGTGGGGCAGGAACATATTGTCACCACCTTAAAGAACGCGGTCTCATCCGGCAAGCTGGCCCACGCCTATATCTTTGCCGGACCGCGGGGAATTGGCAAGACTTCCTGCGCGCGCATTCTTGCCAAATCTTTAAACTGCGAAAAAGGCCCGACGCTAAACCCTTGCAATAAATGTCCTGCCTGTCAAGAAATCAGCGAGTCGCGCAGTATGGATGTGATTGAGATTGACGGCGCCAGTAACCGCGGTATTGATGAAATTCGCACTTTGCGCGAGAATGTCAAGTTTGCTCCGACCCGCGGGAAATACAAAATCTACATTATTGACGAGTTTCATCAGATAACGGCTGACGGTTTTAATGCCTTGTTAAAAACTCTGGAAGAGCCGCCGGCCCATGTCAAATTCATTTTCGCGACTACCGCCCCGCATAAGGTCTTGCCGACGATACTCTCGCGCTGCCAGCGTTTTGATTTCCGCCACGTCCCGGTAGTAAAGATTACCGCCAAATTAGAAGAGATCGCCGCCAAAGAAAAGCTTGCCGCGGGGAAAGATGTTTTATTCCTTATTGCCAAGGCCGCGCAGGGTAGCCTGCGGGACGCCGAGTCCATTCTTGATCAGTTAAGCGCCTTTACCGACGGGAAAATAGAGACGGAAACGATTTATTCGCTGTTGGGGATGGTCAGACAGGATTTTATTTTTGAGTTGACGCAGTATCTAGCCGAAAAAGACGGAGTTGCTGCGCTTACTTTGGTAAATCGTTTGCTCGCTGAAGGAAAGGATATCAATCAGTTTATCGAGGAGCTTATCGCGCATTTTCGTAATTTGATGGTGGCGCGCATTGGCGGCAAGGCGCTGGAAGGGCTTTTGGATTTGCCGGAGGATTTGAAGGAGAAGATTTTACAGCAGGCAAATTTGTTTTCCTTAAGAGAGATATTGACGGCTATTGAACTTTTTATAACCGTGCAGGAAAAGGGGCGGCTGTTGGATTCCGCGCGTATTCCCTTGGAAATGGCGGTTGCCCGGATAAGTTATGCGGGGAGGAAGGAAGTTACGGTGAGTGCGGCGCCGGCCAAGAAAGAGACGGCTCCGGCGCCGCACATAGAGCCCCCTGTCCAAGCGCAGGAGGATCCTCCTGCGAACATCAATTTGGAAAAGATAAGCACTCTCTGGAGCGAGCTTATTAACCGCGTCGGTAGGATAAAGATGTCCGTGGCTACTTATTTGTCCGAGGCAGTGCCGCTTAAAATGAGCGGCAACAATCTTTTAATTGGCCTGCCTAAGGCTGCGCGTTTCCACAAGGAGACGCTGGAACACAAAGACACTCGCGCGATTATCGAAGAGACGCTTAAGAAATTGGTTGAAGCGAATATCAAAGTGCATTTTGAAGTTACCGACGACAAAAAAGTCACCGATCACGAGCCAGTGGTAAAATCCACGCTGGATGTTTTTAAAGGCAAGGTTGTGCACCAGTGGCATAACCACGAGGGATAAATGTCCGGTTATCCTAAAATTTTAGATACCCTTATTCAATGCCTGATTAAATTTCCGGGTATTGGCAGAAGAAGCGCGGAGAGAGTTGCTTTTTATCTGGTCAAGGCGGATAAAGAAGAAGCCAGTAAACTTTGCGAGGCCATTGCCCGTTTAAAACAGGGAATAAATCTCTGCCGGGTGTGCAGCAATTTAAGCGAAAGCGAGATTTGTCATATTTGTTCTGATCCGGGCCGCGACCAGTCAATAGTCGCCATTGTCGAAGAGCCCAAGGATGTGGTGGCTTTGGAAAAGACCGGCAGCTTTAAAGGTTTGTATCATGTCTTGATGGGCGCTATTGCGCCACTTGAGGGTCGCGGCCCAGACGAGCTCAAGATCAAGGATTTATTAACGCGTATTAAAGAGAAGGGAATTAAAGAGGCAATAATTGCCACGGACTCAGACACCGAGGGCGAGACCACTGCGCTTTATTTAACCAAAATGCTCAAGCCGTTGGGCGTGAAAATCACCCGTATTGGTTTTGGAATTCCCGTGGGCGGAAGTCTGGAATACGCCGATGCCTCAACCCTCACGCACGCCTTGGAAGTGCGCCGTGAGATTTAGCTGCGGTCCACGGGCAAGCGATATTGCATCAACACCGTGGCCTTGCGGCTGGTAATGCCAAAACCCGGCAGATAATCATTCTCAAAGATAGCCAAAAAGAAAAAGCCAAGCAATTTTTGCTTGGCTTTTTAATGTGGCTCCCCGCGTCCCCCAAAAATCCGAACTTTTGCGTAACTGTTTATGTTGGTATGGATTACAAAAAGAAGAGCAATAGGTGGACGATTATGTTTTAAATGTTAATACCGTATGCTTTTTTATTTATTATCTCTCTTCTCTATTGCGGCTAACGCCATCTTCTTCCTCCGTGTCCATCCTTTGATCTGTTTTTCGCGTCTGGCAGCGGCATGTTTGTCGTCAAATTCCTCTTTATAAAGTAATTTATTGGCATGATTATATGAAGTAAAATGGCTGCCTTCTCGTCCATGTTCTTTGAACCGGCGTTCGACATCATCGGTCATGCCGGTGTAAAATTTGCCATTCTCACATTCAACCATGTATACATACCACATAGTTGTCCTTCGACTCACTCCTCACTTCGTCCTTCGACAAGCTCAGGACTTCATTCGTCGTTCGCTCAGGACACTTCTCCTCACTTCGTCCTTCGACAAGCTCAGGACTTCATTCGTCGTTCGCTCAGGAGACTTCTCCTCACTTCGCTACAAAAAAATGACTCGCCTCGCATCGCCCGTGTGCAATCTTAGTAAGCTTGCACTGAGCGAGCGAAGCGAGTCGAAGTGCTCCCCCGCGAGGACTCGAACCTCGGACACGCGGGTTACAAGTGGCTCGGTATTACTACCGGACTCGGACTATCTCATCACCGTCGGCTTGACGTTACGGTGGCGGGTGTATAGTCTCTGCACGTTTCCCCTATTCTTGCTTTCGCAAGAAACCATAGGGGACTTCGCTCAGGATTATCCCCGCCGCTTTGATTCGCTTTACTCATCAAAGCGAATCAGCGGGGACTTCCCTGAATTAGCCCGCTTTTTCAATCCTCCTTTCGGAGGACAGCTGCGCTTTTAAGATCCCTCGACTCGTTCGCTTGCGCTCACTCGCTCGGGATGCTCGTCCCGCCTTCGGCGGGACTCGCACAGCCCGCTGCTCTACCAGCTGAGCTACAGGGGAATGGAAGATATTTTACCTTAAATAATCAGGTAGTCAAGAGAAAGCAGGCCGGCAGTCTATCCCTGCCTCATCTTTCCATTTGCCCCAAGATTGGTTTGGGATTATACTAAGGACGAAAATAGGTACGTGTCCCCAGAATCAATTGCTAAAGACTGGTTTCCCCGATGTCCAAACCTATTCAAAATCACAGCGAGAATTACTATTACAATCTGAGGCAGAAGATTTATGACCGGCTGGCCAAATTGCCCAAGGGCACGATTAAGGAGCGTTTGATAGCCGGCCGGAAGTATTATTATCTTCAGCGTCGGGAGGGCAGGAAGGTTTTGCACGAGTATCTCGGCAGGGTAATTCCCGCAGATTTGAAGTGTCAGTTGCGGGAGCGTCAGGCTCTACGGGTTGAACTAGATAAGATACAGAGTATCCTTATTAAATTTCTGTCAGCAAGAATAAAAACTGTCATTTAACCAGTTTTACACTACAATTGGTGCCGCGCGGCGAAAATTGTAGTGTAAATTCTACGTCCAACGATAAATGCAGTTGCCGCGGACTGCGGTTTAAGATATAATCTACCTTGAATTCTAAAGAAATTTTTCAAGGAGGGCGGGATGGAAAAAAGCAGGAAGGGGATTTTCTTAGCAGTTTTTTTAGCAGTGATCGTCTGTGGGATTAAGGCGCAGCCGGTTTTTAGTCGGCCGCATCCTGCCGGCGCCGAGGATATTGATAATGAAGTCAAAGGCCAGCTTATTGATGTTGACTTGGAGTTTTCAACGATTAAGGTCAGGCAGTATGCGGATGGGGACAGCGGCGATTATCAGGATTGGACTTTCTATGTGTCGGGCAATTCGGCAATCAGGATTCACGGCGGGGACACTGACTTGGAAAATCTGTCGCCCAAGTCATGGGTAGTGGTGCATTACAGCGTAATGGCTGACGGCAAAAACGCCGCCTACTATATTTTAGTGGAAAAAATTCCTGAATGATAAAGGGGTTAAACCGATGAAGCGGATATTATTTCTTTCACTTATTTTTACCGTAAATGTTCTGCTGTGTTTTGCTGCGGAAAGCCGGGTTGAATTGACTGACGGAGGCGTAATCAAGGGCGAAGTAATTGCACTTGCCGACGGTGTTTATACCATAAAGTCCGCGGCCTTGGGTGAGATGAAGATACCGGCGGAGAAGGTTTTAAGGATCGAGCCGGCAGAAGGAACTTCTGCCGGCTCGATGTCCTCCCAAATGGAGGCCTACAAGGCAAAGATTCTGAACAACGCTGAGATTATGAATATGATTTCCCGTCTGGCTGCCCAGCCGCAAATCCAAGAAATGGTCAAAGATCCCCAGATACAGTCTTCGGCAAAGTCCGGCGATATTCAGACGCTATTAAAAAATAAGAAATTTACCGATTTCGTCAACAGCCCTGAAGTTCAGAAGATTACTAATAAATTAAAGGAATGATTTTTTAATCTACCACTTGACATTTTTACATAGTTATCTAAAATTAAATTTAAGAAAAATAAAGATAAATTTATGGCCAAACAAAAAACTTTATCTTTAGTTTTTTTCTTAAGTGTAATTTATTTATTGTCAATCCTGCCTTATTCTTCCGCAGAGGATGCCTCGCCGTCTCGCATTACCTTAGCCTTAAATCGTGATGAAGGAGACGCACCTTCTCCTGACGGGGCCGTCTCCAGTAACGAGATGCCGGAATGGCTCAGGCGCACCAATTTTGCCTTTTCCGTCTCTACTGACCAGAAGCCGAAATACTTTTTTGAGACCATCCAGCCGCTCTTCGGCACCCAAGATGAGGAGATGGTTATCTTTAATCAGTCCCGTATCTCCGAGCAGGCCAGCCGGCCTATTTATAATTTGGGATTTGGTCTGCGCAGGATTTTTCTGGACCGCTATCTTTTGGGAGCCAATGCCTTTTATGATTATCAGGACCTTCACAAGCACAGCCGCGGCGGGCTGGGCTTTGAGTTCATTACCGACCGCGGGATTGAGGCGCGTCTGAATGGTTATCTGAGAATTTCCCGCGAGCATCTGGTAGGTGGAGACTCCACCAATGGAAATTATGAAAAGGTAGCCAATGGCTTTGATTATGAAGTCGGTGCACCGTTGCCGTATCTGTCGTGTCTACGTCTGTATGCCGGAGGTTACTGGTATGACTTTGAGGATTTCAAGGACCAATACGGCTGGAAGATAAGGATGGAGTTTACGCCAATTAAATATTCCCGGTTGGATTTTGAGGTATTTGACGATACCAAACGCAACCGCACTGGTTATCGCTTGGAAGGGGCGGTTACTCTGGCATTTACCTCTTTTGCTTGGAAAGACATTCTAAAGGATATTCGCGCCGGTCAGGAGAAATATCCCAGGATTGATTTGCACGACCGGGTGTTAGACCGCGTAGTGCGCGATTTTGACATCACCGTTATCGGCTCCACTAAGACCGCTGACGGCTTAACAGTAGAGGCAGGAAAGAGTGGTTAACCATATTTTGGGTAGAGCCTTGTTACCAGTTTTGCTATGGGGGGTTATTTTTACGGTGTCCTTATCACCCACCTGTTTTGGGCAGGGAGCCCCAGAGGCTACGGGAAGGGCAGATGTTTACCGGGTATTCCTGACAACATTTGAAATCTATAACGGTGTCCAATGGTTGACTTTATTCTCCGGCACTTCCTCAGTTGTGGACATTGCCTCTGCTCCGGATACCAGCACCTCGCCGGGGAATTTTCTTTCCGGTCTATCCGTTCCTGATGGGACCTATTCGCAGGTAAGGGTCACTCCTGCCGACACCTTTACGATTAAAGGCTCGGTTACCAACGGTGCCACCAGTTATTATACGACCAGCAGCACTGGTTCGGGCGGCGGGTGTCTTACCTCTACCAGTGGTCCGGCTCAGGAATGTACGCTGGCTATTTCTGGAGTAACCGCTCAGGCCAACAGCCTGTCTCCTTCCATCACGGTGACCAATGGTGTCCCTGACCATAGGGTGCGTGTCAACTTTGATACCTCCAATGCCTTGGGCCTCCATACTGCGGGTCCGGACAGTCACAAGGAAATCTTCCCGGAGGTTCCCACAGTTACTATAAGTGTCCAATAGATATTCTTCCCTAATGTCCCCTTAAGCACCGTTGGTCTTGCCGCTAAAGTTTGTGAAATAAATATTGATTTGCGGCCGCAAAAGGTTTACATTTAGTTCTACAATGAAGAACGGACGCAATAATGTAGACATCTTCGCCTTATTCCTTCCGGATATCAAAGAGCTTATCAGCAAGAAGGACTTTAACAGCCTAAAGGTCACCTTAAAGAGCATCCACTCCATTGATATGGCCGCGGGATGGCGCCATCTGGAGCCGTCGGAGAAAATCATTGTCTTTAAACTTTTAGGATTTAAGAAGGCCGTTGAAGTCTTTGAAAGTCTGCATTTCCCCGAGCAGCAATATATTTTAAATAATCTGGATAACGCCGAGGTGGCGCAAATAATCAATGAGATGGCGCCGGATGAGCGGGCCGACCTTTTCAAGGAACTCCCCACCAAGGTCTTAAAAAAACTTTTCCAGCTGGTAAACAAGGATGAGGCTAATGATATTCGTGAGCTGATGGTTTATCCCGAAGGCACGGCGGGGAGTTTGATGACCACCGAATTTGTGGAGTTAAAGAAAGAGATGAGCGCCCGGCAGGCGATACTATATGTTCAGGAGAACCTACGCACGGAGCACCGGGAGAATATTTATTCGGTCTTTGTCACCGACGATAATCATAAGCTTATCGGCAGCGTGTTGTTACAGGACCTTTTGAAGGCGCCTCCAGATATATTGGTTAAGGATATTATGGAAAGTATTGCCGGGGTTAAAACCGAAGCTGCAACTCCTATCGAAGAAGTCGCCCGCCTGTTTAAGAAATACAATTTGCTCGACGCGCCAATCGTTGACATGGAGGGAAAACTGCGGGGCATCATTACCGTTGACGATATCGTGGATATCCTGGAAAAACAGACTACTACCGAGATGTATGAGATTGGTAAGATGGATGCCAAGGGTGGCGAGATAATCAGCTACGCGCAGGCAACGACTGTTGATTTGGTAAAGCGGCGCGCCGGCTGGCTGATTTTGTTGTTGACTTTTGATTTCCTGACCGGGACTGTTTTGAAGAGCTTCGAGCACACCTTAAGCTCGGTAGTGGCCTTGGCTTTCTTTATCCCGATGTTATTGGATACTGGCGGTAATGCCGGCGCGCAGACTTCCATAACCATTATCCGAGGCATGGCTACCGGCGATGTTAATTTAAAAAATGTTTTTAAGATAGTCAAGATGGAATTTGCTGCGGCGCTGATGATGGGTTTAATTGTGGGTGCAGTGGCTTTCGGCCGGGCCTTTCTTTTGCAGAGGGATTTTGCCTTGTCCATTGCCGTCGGGATAACTATGCTCTTAATCGCCATCTTGGCGATTGCCACCGGAGTTTTCCTGCCTTTGTTTTCCAAAAAAATCGGACTTGACCCTGCGGTTTTGGCCGGGCCGATAACCACCAGTGTGGTGGATGTCTGCGGCCTGATAATCTACTTTAAGGTCGCGCAGCTCTTCATTCCGGTATTAAAATTTTAATCAATATAAAAATATTCGTTGTGAGTTTTGGGGGTGGGTTTTGTGTTGTGAGCCGAGTAGTTAGTTGTGAGTAGTGGGTAAATTAACAATCCCCACAACCCATCCTCACAACCCGACACACAACCCACAGCTCATCCACACAACACACAATGGTAATTCAAGAATGTTTTTTTAGATAGGCGACAACCTTTTGAATGGATTCTTCGGGCGTGGAGGCGCCGGCAGTAACGCCGCAACTGCGGCAGCCTTTGAGCCAAGCGGGTTTGATTTCTTGGTATGAACCAATCCAATAACTGCGTGGATTGAGCGCGCGGGAGATCTGGAAGAGTCGTTTGGTATTGGCGCTCTTTTTTGAGCCGATAATCAACATACAATCGTTTTCCGTGGGGAGGGTTTTTATTTCCTGCTGTTTTATCCGGGTAGGCTGGCAGATGGTGTTGAAGAATTCTACCTGCGGGATAAGTTTTCTAACGGAGCGGAAAATTTTCCGCGCCTCCTCGAGGTTTTGCGTGGATTGCAGGATTACCGCCGCCTTTTTAATCCCGGAAAATTTTCCGCTCCGCACATCCTTTAATCCCTCCAGTACGAGCGCCTTTTG
>JBMONJ010000111.1:0-8739 GCA_049324655.1 Candidatus Omnitrophota bacterium
AGCGGTTTTGCGCCAGCACGGTTAAGGAATGTTTTGCGATTATGGAGGCGCAAAACCGCGGCAGTGGTATAACCCGTATTGAAAATCTTGAAGCGGAAGAGATTAAGGATTTCCGCGCGCTTGGACTAAAGACGGTATTTAAGCTTAAGGACGAAGATTATGTTTATCTCACCCGTGATTTAGCCGAGCTTAAAGGCAACCGCTACAAGTCCAAGCGCGCGGCTGTAAATTATTTCCAAAGGAATTACGCCTTTAAGTATTTACCGTTTAAAAGTGCCGACCGTAAAGAATGCCTTGTCCTTTTTCAGAATTGGCAGGCAGAGCGCCGCGAACATTGTAAAGAACCCGTGTATCAATCCATGCTTTCTGACAGCCTCGCAGTTCAAAAAATGGCAATGGAGAATTACCGCGCCTTAAATTTGCAGGGAAGGATTATCCGCGTTGACGGCCGGATAAAGGCCTATACCTTTGGCTTTGAGCTTCAAAAAGACACCTTTTGCGTGCTCTTCGAGGTTTCCGATCTCAAGATAAAAGGCGCGGCTAATTTTATCTTTCAGCAATTCTGTCAGGAAATGGTAAAATACCGTTACACGAATTGTATGGACGCCTCGGGTTTGGAGAATTTAAAGCGGGTCAAGCTTTCCTTTCGGCCCTGCCGCAAGATACCCGCGTATATTGCTACCAATGAATAAGATTACGAAAGATTCGCAAATGATGTGGAAGGAATTTAGTTTTTCCGGCAGCGCGTTTTCGGTGTTCAGGCAATTTTATGACGAGCCCTATGCCTTTCTCTTGGAAAGCAGTCTCGTGGATAGGCCCGGTGCGCGGTATTCCTTTATTGGGGCTTCCCCCTTTTGGGTATTAAGGTCAAGCCAGAGCAAATCACTCGCAGATCTGCGCAATAAGCTTAACCAGTTTTCACTTGCGCCCCAAAAACAGCTGGGGCCTTTCTTAACCGGGGCAGTTGGTTTCTTAAGTTATGATGACGGCCTGAATCTTCCTTTGGTCCTGTTTTGTTTTTACGATGCAGCAATAACCATTGATCATTGGCTTAAAAAATTGTATGTCTTTTCTTCGGGTTTCCCGGAGAAAGGCACGCGTGCCAAACGGCGCGCTGAATGGCGGATGAAGCAAATATTACTGCGACTCGACGGCATTAAAGAAAATCCGATAGAAGAAGAAGTTATACCGCTTGCGAATTTTAATTCTAACGGCATAGTGTCCAATTTTACCAAGGCCCAATATTTGCAGGCGGTGAAAAAGGCTTTGAAGTATATCCGCTCTGGAGATATCTATCAGGTCAATCTTTCGCAGCGGTTGGTAATAGCGGCGCAGCCGGATTACTTGTCAATTTACAGCCGGCTGCGCCGCCTCTCTCCCTCACCCTTTGCCGCCTTGTTTGACGCCGGCAATTTCCAGATTTTAAGTGCTTCGCCGGAAAGATTCCTTAAGTTAAGCGGCAAAAAAGTAGTTACCCAACCGATGAAAGGCACGCGCCGCAGAGGCAACGAGGAGAAAGAGGACATCTTCCTTAGAGAGGATTTGCTTAAAAGCACCAAGGACAAATCCGAACTGCTGATGATTGTGGACCTCTTGCGTAATGACTTGGGCCGCGTTTGCGAATACGGCTCGATAAAGGTTTCCCGGATGCGCGAGCTGGAAGAATACGCGACCGTATTTCAGACTACTGCCACTATTGAAGGCGAACTGCACTCAGGCAAGGACCGCATTGATTTATTAAAGGCGGCTTTTCCCGGAGGGTCAATTACCGGCTGCCCTAAGATTCGCGCCATGGAAATTATTAAAGAGTTAGAGCCTGACCCGCGGGGAATTTACACGGGCAGTCTGGGATATTTAAGTTTTACCGGCGATATGGACTTAAATATTCTTATCCGCACTATTTTGTTTAAACAAGGCCACGCCTATTTTTCCGCCGGCGGCGGGATTGTTTCCGGTTCTAGCCCGGAAAAAGAATATGAAGAAACCTTGATAAAGGCAAGGCCGCTATTTTCGGCGCTGACGGTGCCGGCGTTTTCCGAGGAACGCGATTATGCTGTATGTTTGCATAAATAACCGGAAAGTTGTGCAGACAAAGGCTAAGGTTCCGTTTAACTGCCCGGGATTTCTGTATGGCCAGTTGTTGTTTGAAACCATGCGCGCTTATAATGGTCGGGTATTTCTGCTTAAGAAACATCTGCAACGGTTGCTGGCGGCTTTGCCCGTGGTGGGGTTTGCGCCAAATTTGCAGGAAGAAAAACTTGCGCAGGCGGTGATTTCTGCCCTTAGCGCCAGTAAGTTTAAAGACGCCCGGGTGCGGCTTTCCGTATGGCAAGAAGAGGGCAGGTCGGGTTTCGGCGCCGTGGTCAGCAAGTATGAAGCGTATTCGTCTGCGAAGTATAATAGAGGTTTCCGCGCGATAGTGAGCCGTTTACGGCAGAATGAGTTTTCTCCTTTATCACGAGTAAAATCCGGCAATTATCTTTTGCATTTATTGGCGCTTAAAGCCGCACAAAAGAAAAAATGCGACGAGGCCATACTTTTGAATACCAAGGGCAGGCTTTGCGAAGGCAGCCGCAGCAATATCTTTCTGGTGCAGCGAGGAAAATTATTTACCCCGGATTTATCGCAGGGCTGCTTAAAAGGCATTACCCGGCAGACAGTCTTGAAACTGGCGAAGAAAAATAAGATTGAGATTAAAGAAGGGGCCATGCCGCTTTCTGCCTTGTTTAACTGCGACGAGGCCTTTCTTACTAATTCACTAATCGAGATTATGCCGCTGGTTAAGGTGGATAATCGCTTGATTGGCAAGGGAGCGCCGGGAATTATCACCAAGCTTTTGGCGGGGGAATATCGTGAACTGGTCAAGCGGGATACCGCTTAAATCCAAAACGGATTTATTGGCCGTGGGCGGGGAAACCAAGAATACCTTTGCCTTGGTTAAAGGAAACCAGCTTTGGAAAAGCGGCGACAACGGGAATTTGGAGGAGTTGGATAATCTTTTGCGGTTTGAAAGAAAAATCGGCGCGGCCCTAAAGAAATTCGAGCTTGGGCCGCGCCGCCTCCTCGCCGATCTACATCCCGAATATCTTTCTACCAAATTCGCGCAGGATTTTTGCCGCCGCAGGAATTTGCCGCTCGAGTATATCCAACATCACCATGCCCACGCAGCAAGCTGCGCCTTTGAGAATAATCAGACCGGCAAGGGCATTGGCGTAATTTTCGACGGCACCGGCTATGGCGACGACGAAAAGCTTTGGGGCGGAGAATTTCTGATTTTTGATTTCCGAAAATTTCGCCGCTACGCCCATCTTAAGTATATACCTTTGGTCGGCGGCAGTAAGCCGATAAAAGAGCCTTGGCGCTTGGCTGTAACCTGGCTTTATGAAATTTATGGCCAGCGCCTTGGGAGTTTAAAGATAGATTTTGTAAGGCGCTGGCCCGCGAGAAAAATCTCCATACTTATGCAGATGCTCGACAGACAAATCAATTGTCCGTTGGCCTCGAGCATGGGCCGGCTGTTTGACGCCATTGCCGCCATTATTGGCATAAAAAATTTTGCTGCTTATGAAGCTGAAGCGGCAGTGGCGCTGGAGAAATCTGCCGCCGCCCAGTATCCTAAGCGCTTGAAGCCGTATAAATTTTCTTTGGAAAAAGAGGCGGCTGGCCTTATCATTAATCCAATTCCGCTTTTTAAAGCGGTCATCGCGAATTTAAAAAGCCAACGGCCGACAACAGAAATTGCTCTTAAATTCCATTACGCCGTGGCGCAAATGATAAAGGAAGTCTGTTTAAAGATTCGCCGAAAAGAAAATTTAAACCGGATTTTTTTAAGCGGCGGGGTTTTCCAGAATAAAATTCTTACGCAAGAAGCGACTGGATTACTTGAGGGTGCCGGTTTCAAGGTCTTTAAGAATTTAACTTCGCCGTCAGACTCGAGTTTGAGTATTGGGCAGGCGGCGATCGGAGCGTATCGTTATTCTCATTAAGGATATTTAATCTCAAATTTCAAATGTCAAATCAATGTCAAATATCAAATTTCCAATTTTAGGCATTGGAAATTGATTGGACATTTGGCATTGGGCATTGAACTTTATGGGCATTGGTCATTAATCATCCGACAGACTTCGCAGATAAGTGAGGATTACAGATGTGTTTAGCCGTTCCAATGAAGGTTATCTCAGTAGGCGATGAATTTGCCGTAGTGGAATTAAGCGGGGTCAAGCGGCAGGTAAATATCCAGATGCTACCCAATATAAAGCCCGGCGATTACGTCATTGTCCACGCCGGCTTTGCGATTCAGAAGGTGGATGAAAAAGTGGCGCGTAAAACCTTGGAGATTTTTAAATAATAGGTCGTCGGTATCGGTTTAGGTTTCGGCCAAGTATCGTCAGTCGGTTTAGTAATTAAAAGGTTACGTTGTATTTTTACGCTAAACGCCTTACGTAACCTTTTTTAACCGATACGTGGCCGCAACCGAAACCCTTCTAAAACCAAACCCTAAAATTCTTATCTACTAATGAAATTCGTTGACGAATTCCGCAATCAGAATTTAGTCAGAGCGCTCGCGTGCCGCATCAACGAAATTACTTCCAAAGATAAGACCATCAATCTGATGGAGGTCTGCGGCACGCACACGCAGGGATTTTTCCGCTTTGGATTAAAGGAGCTCTTGCCGAAAAATATCCGCTTAATCTCCGGCCCGGGCTGTCCGGTCTGTGTGTCGAGCCAGGATTATCTTGATCACGCAGTGGCCTTGGCCAAAATCCCCGGCGTAATTATCACTACCTTCGGCGATATGCTGCGCGTGCCGGGAAGTTCTTCCGCGCTGGAAAAAGAGCGGGCCAAGGGTGCGGATGTGCGGGTAGTCTATTCGACGCTGGATAGTCTTAAGATTGCCGCACAGAATCCGGATAAAAAAATCGTCTTTCTCGGCGTGGGATTTGAGACTACTGCGCCTACCATTGCCCTTGCCATTTTGCAGGCCAAGAAAAAGGGATTAAATAATTTTTCGGTCCTGGCCAGTCATAAATTGATTGTGCCGGCAATGGAGGAAATTTGTAAGGATCCCCATTTGAATATCCACGGCTTCTTATGTCCCGGCCATGTGAGCGTGATCATCGGTTCCCGGCCTTATGAAATTATCAGCCGGCGATACCGCGTCCCTTGCGTCATTGCCGGTTTTGAGCCGCTGGATATTTTAGAAGGGATATATATGTTGTTGCGTATGATAAAAGAAAAAAAATCCGCAGTCAAAATTCAATATAAACGCGTGGTAACGCCTGCGGGCAATCTGCGGGCAAAGGCGGTGTTGAGGAGGGTTTTCTCGGTTGCCGACAGCAGCTGGCGCGGCTTGGGCATAATTCCCAAAAGCGGATTAAAAATAAACCCCGCCTTTGCCCGCTTTGACGCCGGAAAAATTTTCAAATTAAAGGACCTTGACGCCTCACCGCCCAAGGGTTGCTGGTGTGGTCTGATTTTAAAAGGTGTGAAGGTCCCGCCGGACTGCCCTAATTTTTCCCGGCGCTGCACGCCGGAGAATCCCTTAGGTCCCTGCATGGTCGCCACCGAAGGCGCGTGCAGTGTGTATTATCGGTATAGGAAGTAATTTCATCCGAATATCTTAGCTTGAAGTTTAAATAACAGGATGGTAGAATTTAAAAGCGGATATCAGGCTATCAGGTTATCAGTGGGTAGGTTATCAGAATATCAGAGTATCAGGGGATAAAATTTACCTGATATGCTGATAGCCCGATATGCTTCCCACTGATGTTCTGATGCCCTGATGCCCTAAAAAGGGGGAAGAAATGGACGAGATATTAGAGATTTTGGAAAAAGACAGCCGGCTTAAGTCCGAAGACATTGCCAAGATGACGGGAAAATCCGTCAACAGCGTCAAGGCCAGCATTAAGAAATACGAAAAGCAGGGCATTATTCTGAAATACAAAACGGTGATTAACAAGGAGCTGCTTAATGAAGAGAGCGCCGGGGTCCGGGCGCTAATTGAAGTCAAGGTTACCCCGCAAAAGAACGTGGGCTTTGATTACCTTGCCGAGCGTATCTACCGTTTTCCCGAGGTGACCAGTTGTTATCTGGTCTCCGGCACCTATGACCTCTTGTTAATCGTCGAGGGGAAAAATATTCATACTGTAGCCAGTTTCATCGCCGAGAAATTGTCGCCAATGGAAAATGTGCGGGGCACGGTGACCCATTTTCTGTTGCAGAAATACAAGGAAGACGGACAGATTTTGAAGAAAGCTGAAAGAACCAAGAGACCAAATATTTCTTTTTAAAATGCAAATCACCAAACGTGTTCAAGAAATCCAGCCTTCGGGAATTCGGCTTTTCTTTGACCTGGTCTTGGGAATGAAGGATGTCATTTCCCTTGGCGTAGGCGAGCCGGATTTTGTCACCCCTTGGAATATCCGCGAGCAGGCGATTTATTCCTTGGAAAAGGGCTATACCTCTTACACCTCAAATAAGGGGATAGAAGAGCTGCGTCGGCAGATTGCTGTTTTTCTAAAAAACAAATACGGCTTGCGCTATGATGCCGAAGAAGAAATCTTGATTACCGTAGGGGTAAGCGAGGGAATGGATTTGGCAGTGCGCGCCCTGTTTAGCGGTGGGGACAAGGTAATGGTGCCAGAGCCTACCTATGTTTCTTATTGGCCCATTGCCTATCTTACCGGCGCCTCTCCTTATTATGTGAGCACCCGGCCGGATGACGGCTTTAAGCTGACGCCCGAACTCTTTTTAAGGAAGATAAAAAAGGGCACGCGATTTTTAATGCTCAATTATCCGGGCAATCCTACGGGCGCATCCTACTCAAAAGAAGAATTACGCGAGCTTTGCCGGTTGACCATTAAACACGACTTGGTGGTGCTTTCCGACGAGATTTACGACGATCTTACTTACGAGTCCAAACATACCCCCCTGGCTGCTTTTAAGGGAATGCGGGAGCGGACAATTTATTTAAACGGATTTTCCAAGTCTTATGCTATGACTGGTTTTCGCATTGGCTATGTCTGCGCGCCCAAAGCGGCAGTTGCGGCAATGACCAAAATTCATCAATACACGATGATGTGCGTGCCCATTACCAGCCAGATGGCCGCACTCGAGGCGTTAAAGAATGGATTCTCGGCGGTAATGGAGATGAAGAAGGAATACCGCCGCCGCCGGGATTTCATAGTCGCCGGCTTAAATAAACTCGGCCTTTCCTGTCATAAGCCGCAGGGCGCCTTCTATGTTTTTCCCTCGATAAAAGGGACCGGTTATTCTTCGCTGGATTTCTCCAAAGCGCTTTTGCATAGCCAGAAGGTTGCGGTGGTGCCTGGCACCGCCTTTGGCCCGTCAGGCGAAGGCTATGTGCGGATGGCTTATGCCGCCAGTATGGATAATCTGAAAGAGGCCCTGATAAGGATAGGCGATTTTCTTGGCACGGATAGACACGGATAAAGAACGGATTAACACGGATATAATCTGTGCCAATCCGAATAAAATCCGTGTGAATCCGTGCATAATTATGATTGCTAAAACAATAAGAATTAAATTAAATAATCAAACAATTTATGGCTACACGATAAAGCTGCCCAACGCCAACTTGGTCTTGGCTACGGCAAAAAAGGGATTTGTCTGCTGCGGTTATCTGAACTTGGAAACCGCGCAGAAACTCGGGGACGCGGCTTGCGTGGTACACGGGGTAAAGACCGTCGCAGATTTACTCAAGGCCAAGGTCGTCGGCCTTACTCCCAAGGCCATGGCTTTAGGAGTAAAGTTGGGGATGCGTGGGCAAGAAGCGTTGAGTTTGATGCTGTAAAATTCCAAATCCCAAGCACCAAATTCCAAACAATACCCAAATCCAAAATCACAATGACCAAATTTATTTTTAGTGTTCTTTTATGTTTTTTATGCTCCTGTTCTTCCGACGGGCTTAATAAGGCGCAGAACTTAAGTCAGGGGGCCAAGGAGTTTTACGCGGCGGCAGTAAAGGAATATCAGCGCCTAATTGCTTCTTCCACCGATAGTGAAACGGCAAAGAAGCAATTAGGCGCGCTTTATTTTGAGAACAAAGACTATGAGCAGGCTGCCGCAATTTTAAAAGGCCTTACTGACGCCCAGAGCCGCAAGCTGTTGGCTATATCCCGCTTTCGACTGGCAGACTATACCGGCGCCTTGGAGATTTTTAACCGCTTAAAAGAAGACCATGACTTTGAATGGCAGTATTTTTACGGTCTCACCTCGGAAAAACTGAATCTTTTTGATCAGGCCAAGAAAATTTACAGCCGGATAAAAGAACCGCAATATGCCAAATTAGCCAAGGAGCGGCTTAAGCTTATCGAGGCTTTGCCGGCTCCGGCGCAGGCAGACGGAGAAATCGCAGCGCTGCTAAAAAATTCTCCCGGCATTGCGCAGTATCCGCAGGCTGGCGCCTTGATTTTAAACGCAGATGAGACTATCGAGATTACCGAGGACAACCGGCAGATTGCCGAGTCGCATTTTGTAATTAAAATCCTTAATGAGCGCGGCCGGGGTTTTGCCGAGGTGGATGTTGATTATGACTCCACCTATGAAAAGGCCGAGCTTATCTTTGCCCGCACCATAAAGCCCGACGGCAGCGTGGTAAATGTGGGAGCAAAACATATCCGCGATGTTTCCCGCTATTTGGATTTTCCCCTTTACAGCAATGCCCGCGCCCTGATAATTTCTATGCCTGAAGTAGTAGACGGCGCTATCATCGAATAC
>JBMONJ010000112.1:0-8707 GCA_049324655.1 Candidatus Omnitrophota bacterium
GCGCTGCGAAACCCCAAAACCCAAAAGCAGGGACAAGAGAATTCCCGCGGCCAAAACCATTTTTGCCCGGCGGTTAAGCTCCTTTTGCTGGGCATAGACCTCTTTAGCCAGAAGGTCTATGCCCAGCACCGCGATCACTTGGCCGCTTTTATCCATAACTGGCGCGTATCCGGAAAGGGTCACTCCCCATTCGTCGGTCATTAATTTGCGATCGGCCGTCGCGGCAGAGACCGCCTCCAACATCTGCGGAAAACGCGAGGCATCATATTTATCGCCCGGAAAGGCGGTTGGCTGCGTAGCGCCACGGCCCTTGCTTACTGGATCGGGGTCAACGATAAACTGCCAATTATCCGCCTCCTCAGCCGGCTTAAGCGTATAGATAAAGAGTATTTCCGGATTAGCCAGTTTTATCCGGCGCAAAACCAAGGCGATATCTTGATACGCCGCTGAAGACACTCCCTGCCGGATTAGCGGGACCTCGCGTAAGGTTTCCGCATCAACCATTAACGCGCAGGTCCGCGCCAAGGTCATCAGGTTTTTCCTTAATTGTTCGAATTGAAACTCGAGACTTAAGCGATAAATGAGAAAATCGCTTAACATCGCGACAAAAAGCAACGACACCAAAATGGCAATGGTGACCTTGGCGCGGAAGGAGAATAGCGGCGTCGTCTTCACCTATAGTCCCACGGTATAGGTCCAGTCGGACCAGCCCAAGGCGCCCTTGAATTCGGGCTTGTGCTGATTGACCCAGTCGTTGAACGCCTTGGCGTCGGAGAACTGCTTGTCCGGCTCGCCATCGTGATCAGTATCGGCCTCGGCCGACTTAAACTTCCCTTCCTCGGCATAGACCGTCACATCCGGTTTGCCGTCATAATTGGTGTCCGCCTCGGCCTTATTGATGTATTTCCCGTCGTGATAATAAGTAACATCCACCGTGCCGTCATTATTAATATCTTTGGTAACGGTCTGCTGCGCGGCTTGCTCTTGGCCAATGATTGTCTCAGCCAGAGCCGGTGTTGCGATGAAGCCAAGGGCAGCGAGAATGAATACCCGCTTCAAGAATTTCTTCATGCAATCTCCTTTTCTTAAGGCACCTGATATACCTCCAAAACCTCGCCGGTATCCTTGTCAACGAATACCCACACATCCTTTGCCGGATCAACAAAATCAAACAAGACGATACGATAATTCTTTAAAAAACCGTTCTTCAGTATTCCGTAATTGGGCGAATTATCTAATACCGCGGCCGCGCCCAATGTCTCGCTCCAGAGTTTGCCGCCCTCGTCATAAACGATGGTGACCCCCTCGAGGTTAATCCCCTCGGCCTTTGCCGCCACCTTCGCTATCTCAATCACTTTTTCTTTGCCAACCTCTTCGGCCATTGCCGATGCGAAAGCGATAAAGACCGCCAACCCCACAGCCAATAACCACAGTTTGTTACGCATACCTCCTCCTTTCTTAAACACTAATTACCGCGAATTTGAGAACGCTAATTACCGCGAATCTATTAGCGGCCATTAGCGTTTTAATTAGCGGCAATTAGTGTCAAAATGTTTTTTAAATGTACGACTATTTCTTGAGTATCACAAAAGAACTGCGGGCAAAATCAGTCTGTTTCCATTTAAATTGAAGAGCGGACTTGCCGGTTAGATCAATATCGTCGGTTACCGGATAGAGAAGCTCTACCGGAGGATACTGGTCGCCGAGGTCAAAGGAAATGGCGCGGTTGGCAAAGGACTGGGCAGTAAAAAGCAGAATACCCAAGAATAATAATCCTATCGTAGTCTTCACAGGCGGTTGATGAAGGTCTGCCTTAGCGCATCCCCCAGCCGGCCCCGGCGCCGCTCTCTAAGCAAGGCGCTATAGATGATCACTGGAGAAACCAGAAACAGCGATACTATTTCTCTTAAGGTAAAAAACCTGACAATGAAGATATTCTTCCAGAGAATCTTAAGGTAGCGGCCCGGAGAATAAAACGAGAATTTTATCTTCTTGCCGATCTTTTTTAGCGCGGCGTGACTGTATTTGTCCGAATAGAGTTCGCCGCGCTCCGTAATATGATATCCGGGCGACTTCTCTGCCAGTTCCCGCAACGAAGAAAATTTCTCAATGCGCAGCTTATTGCAGGTAATGGCGTCCAACCCGATTTCCTTGGCGAATTTCGCGATATACAGCATCTCCTCCTCTTCCTCGCCGATATTGCCGTAGATAAAATACCCGTTGTAAAACAAGGGATACTTCTTAAGCACGGCAAAAGACTTTCTTATCGCGCTCTGGTCAAAGCCCTTATTCAGCTGTTTGAGTATCCAGTCATGGGGCGATTCAATGCCGATAAGAATGGCCTTAAAACCCGCCTTGACCATTTTTTCCAAGAGGCGCGGATAACGGGCAATGTCAAGGCGCGCCTGCGCGATGAAACGCTTCTTAAGCCTTTTTGAGATTATCCCGTCGCAGATCGCCTCGGCGCGCTTGGGGTCCGTGAAAAAATTATCGTCGCTGAACATAATGATGCCCGCCTTAAGCGCGCTTAACTCCTCGATTACCGAGGATACGCTGCGCGCCGCGTAACTTCTTTTTTGACCCAGAGGATTAAGGCTGAAGGTGCAAAACTTACAGTCAAAAGGACAGCCCCGCGCCGAGAGGACCGCGTCAAAATCCATCCCGCCTATCTTTATGCCGTTTATAGACAAGGCGTAATCATTACGGCGCAGCGAACGGTCGGGGTTAAGCAGGGAGTTGATATCGGGAAACGGACGGTGGGGATTATGAGTTATCCCGCCGTTATTGCGGAAGGAAATGCCTAAAATATCTTTTAAGGGCATGCCGCGCAAGATATCCCGGATAGTCTCTTCGCCCTCCCCCCTTACGATAATATCGAGCTTCGGGCAGGCCGCGAAAAGTTCCTCCACCTTTTCCGTGGCCTTGTATCCGCCGGCGACCAAGGTGATGTCCTCCGGAAACCGGTTGAGCAGCTGGCAAATCTCCTCGTATTGACGATCCCAACCGATAGCCACCCCGATAAAGTCTATCCGGTTTTCCCTGATAAAGGCGTTGAGCGAGTTTGGCGCGCAAAGCTCATTTTCATAGCGCAGATCCAAAAGCGTAACCCGCTCCGCGACGGCCTTGGCGCTGGTGGCCACATACTCCAAACCCGTCGGGGGAAAGAGCATCATCGTGTTAGTGGCGCTCTTCTCAATATAGGGATTAAGGAATAAGGCGTGCCGATATGTCATACTATTTATTGGCCTGCAAGCTCTTCACGATTTGGGCAAACTCGGTAGGCACCAAGATTATCAGGCTGTTCTGCTCCGCGCCGATTTCCTGCCAGGTCTGCAGCTGCCTTAAGATAAGCGCGTTGGGAGACTCGGCGATAATCTTGGCGGGATGATGATATTGAAGCCCGGGTTTTATCTGCCGGATAAATTTTCCCAGACGCAAAACCACGCCCACCTGCCATTGCGAGACAATCCGTATGCCGAAAATCGCCACAATCACTGCCAAAGAAACCAAGAACCATAACATAACCACCTCCCGCTTTTAAAATCCGACAACTATTTTTATTATTTTAACCTTTTGCAGTAAGACAGGCAAGCGGCTTCTTAAGAAAATCAAATTCTTTTCCCCGCCGGCATTATATACAAAGGCTCCTCTTTTATATCCAAGACTTTTTTGACCGCCACATCTATAAAGGCGCCAATGGCTACCGTTGCCAATCCTAAAGCTTCCGCTTGAAGATAGACATTCTGACTCACATGGCCGGCTTCCATATGGACATACCTCTCGCCGCGCTGGCCGTACTTCGGCATCATCCGGTCGTATTGAGCGCAAATGACTAAACTTACCGGTGCGTCTTTAATGCTGCTTTGAAAAAGTGAGCTCGTATATAAAACAAACCGTTTATCGCCGGCAACCGTTTTTTCCAGCGCGTGCATCCGGGGATTATAACGATAAACACCCGCAGCCAAACCCTCAACCTTTCCGGCCACCAGATAAATCTCCAAAGGAAATAAAGCGCCGGCTGAGGGCGCGGTTCTGCCTCCCCAATTGGCGCTAATACCTTGGGCGGCCCAGAGAAGCTGAGAGACTTCTTTTAAGCTTAAAGCTTCACGGCGGTATTCCCTTACTGACCTTCTTCTACCAATCGCTTCTTCGACGGAGAGCTTGCCAGTAGTTTGGGCCGCAGGTAGTTTCATCGCTTCTTTTCCTTTTGCAAACATTATCCTGCAAAATAACCCGCTGAGAATAACAATCAGGCTAAAAAACTTTACCCATCTTTTCTTTATTCCCATCCCTGAATATCCAAATTAGTAAGCCCAGCTGCTTTTGCCCAACTGACGGCTTGGACAAATTCTTCCCGGGTGATTCTGCGGGAAATTTCCGGATAGTTCTCGACCCCGGACAAATGCCTCTGCGCCATTTTACCATCCCAATACTTAAAATCCGGCAGGTAAATATCAACTATTCCGTCGAGCAGCTTTAATATCTCCAGACGCTCCCACCCGCAGGTATTGTAAACCACTGGAAGTATTAATCCTTTCCTCGCGGCGATATCCAAGGCAAGGAGTATGTGCGCAGAATAATGCGTGGGGGTAACCAAGTTGATATTGTGGCATCCCATCTTTTGCAGTCTCAGCATCATCTGGGCTAATTCCTCTATGCTGGTTTCCCTTCCCTCTCCGCCTTGGCTAATTTGCCAATTTATACAAAAGACGCAGCGCAGGCCGCAGTTGGTAAAAATATGGTCCCGGAGCCTCTGCTGCCGACGAGAGGCCTCTCCTCTCCAAAATGGGGATGATAGGCGGCAATAAAAAGCCGTATCGGTAATCATAACGGCGGGGAGTCCATGTTTCCAGAATGACCAGTGATCAGAAAAGGTAACCCCGGGGACAAAGTTAAAGGTAGTTGATGATTCAACAGGAAAGGAGGTGCCTTCTTTAAAAGAGGTGCGGATAGCTTTTACCAGTTTCGCCGAAGCAAGATTTCCCACTACCGCAATAAAATTTCCCCGGTCCGGATAGAAAGGTCCGAAAAACGGCGGCTCCTCATTCACAAAGGCAACAAAATGAATACTGCGGCCGGTTTCCTTTTTCGCAAATATTCTCGCCAATTCCAAGAGCGCGGCCACCGAGCTGGCATTATCATCGGCCCCCGGATTAAAACAGGTATCGTAGTGGGCGCCAACCACGATAACCTCTTGCGGGATACGGCTCCCTTGCTTAACCGCGACAATATTGCTAACTTCCCGGTTAAGAGTAAGATGTTTTTGCAGTCTTACCTCATATCCATATAACTGTATCTGGTTACGAATATACTGAGCGGTTTCCTGAAGTTTGCTGAAGTTAAAGATGCTGCGCTCTCCAATTGTGCGAGACAGGTAATATACATGCCTTCATAAATTTGAACTAACTAAAGTATTGC
Source organism: Candidatus Omnitrophota bacterium (assembly GCA_049324655.1). Lineage (GTDB taxonomy): Bacteria > Omnitrophota > Gorgyraeia > JAUYCX01 > JBMONJ01 > JBMONJ01. Next base: position 5,419 of record JBMONJ010000112.1, read on the forward strand.
CTGGTGTGGACTCATATGCCCGACTCCAAAGGCGCCAGCCAAAAGTAGTGGCCTTGACAATCAAAAAAGAAACCGCCAACATCACAAAGAACTCGAACACACCTCGTAAGACCTTATGATATTCTATCATATTCATTTCAAAAGCTGCCGGAAGTGCTGCGCGTTTTTTAGCGCGTAGCCGCAGGCGTCGTTGTTAAAGAAGGCAAAGATATCCCGGCATTTAGACTGCCGGACAAGAGCCGCCCATTCTTTTAATTCGACATCCGGATAATCTGAGGCGTAAAGCGCTTCTCCTCCGTGAAACCGCAAATAGAGAAAATCCGCGGTAATCTCTTTCACGCAGGGATAACGCCGTCCGGAGTGGGCATTGCACAAGGCGCAGTTATATCTTTTAAGCACGCGGTAAGTTTCTTTGTCAAACCAACTGGGATGACGAAACTCAAAGGCATTGCGGGTATTGGTCTTCTTTAACAACCTGCAAAATGCCTCCAGCGTCTTGAGGTTTTTCTTAAAGCTCGGCGGCAGCTGCCAGAGAACTGCTGCGAGTTTTTCTTTGAGGCCGCCGGCGTTTTTTAACAGTAATCTCAAGGCCTCGCCGGCGGCCCTCAGCCTTTTTATATGAGTAATAAACCGTGAACCCTTGACTACGAAATAAAAATCTTTAGGCGTGCGCTGATACCAGCCTTCAAAGGTGGCGCGCCTCACCATCCGGTAAAAAGTCACATTCAGCTCCACAGCATTAAAACACTTTGCGTAATATTCCAACCATTTGCTGGAGCTTAAATTCTCAGGATAAAATACGCCTTTCCAGTGCGGATAATTCCAGCCACTGGTGCCAATAAGCAGTTGCTTTGCCATAAGATAAACTATACCTTTCCCAATCTCTCGGCGATCTCGTATAAAACTCCGCCTTGGCTGCCAAGGCTTGGCTAAATATCTTTTCTAAGATAAGTTTGTAATGCGGGGTTATCGCCGCCAGAATAAGCGCGCCTGTCAGCGTGATAATGACTGCTAATTTAATTATTTTCATTTAGGCTACGGCGGGTTCCTCCTGTTGGCGCAATTGATCATAAACATACGCTCCGGCGATAGAGCTTGCAGGGATGGTAAAGAGTAGGCCTACCACAAGACACAGGAGTCCGGAAAGATTAAACAACACGATTACTGCGCCAAACCAAAACAACTGCCAGCGCGCGCCTTTGGTAAGTCTGCGGCTGGCCCGCAGCGATTCAATCGGGCGCATATTCTTATCCACGATCAAATAGGGATACATTCCCAGCATAACCATAAAAATAATGCCGGGGACAATTAAAAGGATAAGCCCGCCCAAAACTGCCAATATGTAGCAAATGGACCCTAAAAGGAATTTAAAAAATAATCCGCCGTTCGAAAAGAGTTCTGCGACCGCGGGTTTTTGATCCCGCGACAGCAACAAATTAATTCTCACCCACCCAATCTGCATTATGAATCCCACTACCAACAAGCTAATCGTTAACAAATAAAAGACTGGCTTGGGAAACGGCAGGCGATAACGGTGGGCGTTTAGAAAGATAAAGATTTTGTTCCGGTCAGCCTCCAAGTTAGCAGGAAGGACCAAGTCTGAGACGCTGGTAATATTCTGTAACTTGGCTTGCACCGTGCCATATTTGTTGATGTAACCGGCTTCTTGAAGATATTTATAAAAGTTATTGGCCGTTGCCGTGTCCTTATAAAGCAATTCGATATTCTCCTTGGTTATTGGCCCGCCTGCCCCAAAATCCAACAGACCGGAAATAATTTGAAACGCCGCGTAAATGAGAAAAATAATGAAGATAAACCCGAAATACTTCTTCGTCATCCTGATGCCCAGGGAAATCGCTTCTTTCTTGGAAAATTTTTTAGCGGCCATCGGCTCTCTCCTTTCTTAAAAAAGGGCGCTCCCCTTTTGGGTGCCCTCTCTTTACGCCCTACCGGTAAGGAAAATATTTCTTTTTGGCATTTAATATCTCATCAAACCTCGCAAAAACTTTGTCCAAGTCAAATCGTTCATCCGCCCGTATTACCGGAATTAAGTCCGACTCAACCTGACGGCGCAATAGCTCCACCTTGTCCTGCGTCAACCCGAAGTTATGCGTAAAATTCCCCCTATACCCTTCTCCCTCTAATTTTTTCTTAAATATCCCCACAAATTTCTTATCGTGGAAATTAAACTTCGCCTCTGCTATATGCCACAGGTCATAGTAATCTCGTATGGCAATGTCCCTGCGGGTGATTGCGGCCTTAAGCTTCTCGGCTATCGCTTCATTTAAGGACAGAGAAAGTATCTTATTCGCAGGGATTAAATCTTCGCCGGTAAACGGATCTTGGTAAAAATGTTTTATGGTGTTATAAATCGGCTTATCTATTGGCTGCTGCCGCAGACCGACCTCAATCTTAATGTTTTCTTCTTTATCGGTAATGAACGACGCGTACTTTACATTAAAAATATATTGGGTTGAATTGTTAAATCCCTCTCCTCCGGGTTTATCGCTTCTCAAATCAATCTGCTTTAAACAGTTAGGCATTGCCTCGCGAATCGGCGTTATGGCCTTTGACCGATTAGAACGGCTGCGTAACTCCTCCTTGCCATTATAAACAAAGTCAAGGTCTTCGCTGAGACGATGATAATTCAAGTGAATCTTATTCAACAGGGTGCCGCCTTTAAAGACTATTTTGTCGCCAAAACAAGCATCAACAGCGTTAAGAATAACCGTAAGGTAATAGTCTTTCTCAACAATACCCGGCCTGAACTTATGCTTTTTAGCGACAGCGAGAATAATAGCTTTAAATTGTTCCTTAGGTATTAACAATAAGCCCCCAGTTTTTATTAAGCTTGCCTTTACGCGATTTATTAAACATATTTAGTACGATGTATGTCTCCTGCCTGCCAAGTGATTTTTTGAGCTTGTCTAATAAATTCCGGGGATAATTTAACCGCTCCAGAATATAGCCCGTTCTCTTCCTTACTGAGGCCTCGGGAAACTGAATCAGGTATTTGATGAATTTCTGAACATCTATCTTCTGAATGTTCTGCTTTATGACTTGCCTGAGGTTTTCGAAGGATCCTATCGGATTATAAATAAAATCAACCAGCGTCCGCTCACGGTCGCTTATCGCGATATCCGTGTCCTCTATTCTTATCTTCTCGACGCCATAATATTTATCACTCTTTATCTTGATTGCCTTATAACAGGTATCGCCGATTTTCTTCGTGCGGGACTTTTGGGTATTCAGAACGAACACGGTCTGAGGCACTTGTTCCGTAAAGCCC
>JBMONJ010000113.1:0-8249 GCA_049324655.1 Candidatus Omnitrophota bacterium
GCAAACCGCGATGAAGATTTTCGGCCAGGTGTCAGAAAAAGACCGCGAGGATTATCTCAGGGTGTTAACCCGTATCCACGAAGTTCTGACCAGTAAGCCGGATGGAAAAACATTATGAAGCGCATTGGTGTATTTTGTCTTTTATTCGCACTGATTTCTCCTACAGTGGTTAAAGCGGACGAGGTTGTCTTAACCCTTGAGGAGGCAGTGATGATCGCCTTGCGCGACAACCGGGATATCCGGCTTAAAGAGTCCGACCTTGAAAAGGCAAAGCTAAAGATTACTGAGGCCAAGGCCCCGCTTTTTCCTTCCTTAACCTTCACCGGCGTTTGGAAAGATACTATGGATTATTATCCGGAGAAACACCTCGGGCAGACTACCACCCAGACTTCGGTAAAGCAATATCTCTATCAAGGCGGGAAAACTGTCAACACCATAGCTTATTATGAAAATCGGGTTGCAGTTACCCATGCCCTGTTGGATAATGCCCGGCTGGAGACAATCTTAAAGGTGCAACAGACCTTCTATCTGCTTCAGCTATCAAGTGATTTCGCCCGTTTGAACAAAGAAATTCTCGACAATACCCTTGAGCATCTGGCTTTTATTGACGCGCGTTTTAAGACCGGGCAGGCTTCTGAGTCTCAGATTCTGGCAGTCAGGAATTCACTAAAGGCAGTGGAAGAAGCATATGCCGCTTCCTTAAATCAAGCCGAGGCAGCCCAAGCCCTTTTGCGTAATTTGCTTTTTTTGGATGACGACATAGGGATTCTGCCGCAGGGAGATTTTGTTTATGAGCCTCGGGAGATTGCCTTTGATGAAGCGCTGTTAAAGGCAATGCAGGGGCGTCCCGAGATCCGGCAGTATGCGGCGCAGGAGGAGGCGGATAAGAAGCTCGTGGAAGTTGCCAAGGCGGATAAGCGTCCTACAATTTATTTTTCTTGGGATTATTACAGCAATTCGGTTACTTCAGCCACCTTTAGCCCGACCAAGGGCTGGAATGACTGGGGGGTTATTGGATTGACCTTCTCTTGGCCGATATTCGACGGTTGGGAGACCAAGGCCAAAGTTGAGCAGGCATTGGTTGACTTAAAAGCGACTAGGCTTATCCGGCAGAAGACCGAGAAGGATATTGTCTTGGAAGTAAGGAACGCCTACCTCGAAATGAAAGACGCCATTGCCAAGATAAAATCTTCGCAGGCCGAGGTCGCCCTTTACACCGACAGCCTAAGAGAGGTCAAGGAGAAGACCCAGTCCGGCATTGCCAGCAGCTTGGATTTTCACGACGCAGAATTGAAATATAATGTCGCGCTTTTTAATCGTAAACAGGCAATCTATGATTATTTGATCGCCCGGATAAGTTTAGACAGGGCAACGGGAGGGGGTTTATGAGAGTTATTCTGATCTTGGCAATGGCGATGGTCTTGGGCTGCAGTCAGAAGGAGGCGGCCAAGCCGACCAGCGCTGCAATTATTCCGGTTAGAACCCAGAAGGTAGAGACCAAGGATCTTTATGAGCTGCTGGAATATGTGGGGAATATCAAGGCGCGGGAAGAGGCGGTGGTTTACCCCAAGGTTAGTGGAAAGATTATTGAGAAAGTAAAAGAGGATGGCAGCCCGGTAAACAAAGGAGAAGTGATTCTCTTCATTGACCGCGACGAGGTGGGGTTAAAGTTTGAAAAGGCGCCGGTGGAGAGTCCGATAAAAGGAGTGGTGGGCCGGGTATATGTGGATATTGGCACCAATGTTACTGCGCAGACTGCTGTGGCTTTGGTCGTGGATATGGAGAAGGTGAAGATAGACTTGGATATCCCGGAGAAATATCTGCCGCAGGTTTCTCATGGTCAGCAGGCGCTGATTTCCGTGGATGCCTATCCGCATCAAGAGTTTTCCGGTACAGTTACCAAAATTAGTCCGGTACTTGATTTGCCTACCCGCACCGCGCCCATTGAGATTACCGTGGATAATCCGGATTACCAATTAAAATCCGGGATGTTTGCCCGGGTGAAACTACGCTTAAAAGAACATAAGGCAGTGCCGGTGGTTTTGAAAGAAGCGGTCTTGGGAAAAGACCATTATGTTTATGTCTTTGTTGTGGAAAATAACACCGCGCTCCTGAAAAAAGTGAACTTGGGTATCCGGCAGGGCGATTTATTTGAGATCCGTGAGGGCATAAAACCCGGACAGGCAGTGGTTATAATGGGCCAGCAAGGTCTTTATGACCAAGCCAAGGTAAGTGAGGCAAAATGAATCTTCCGGAATTTGGCGTAAAAAAACCGGTTACCAATTTAATGATCTTCTTGGGAGTGATTCTGCTTGCTGTTTACAGTCTTTCCCGCATTGGCATTGATATGATGCCGGAGATTGAACCGCCGGTTATTACTGTGATTTCCGCCTATCCGGGCGCGAGCCCTGAGGATGTAGAGATAAAGGTTACCGAGGTATTGGAAAACCAGCTGGCGACTACTCCGGGCTTGGAAAAGATTACCTCGACTTCCTCCGACGGCGTTTCCGTAATCAATCTTAAATTCCTCTGGGGGACCAATCTTGACGAGGCCTCCAATGATGTGCGTGACCGCATTGATTTGGCCAAGCGTTTCCTCCCAGATATACCGGCTGAGATGGACGAGCCGTTCTTGTTTAAGTTCAACACCGCCAACATTCCGATAATCTTTATGGGGATAACTGCCAAGGAGAGTTATCCTGATCTTTACGATCTTATCGATGAGCGTATCGGCGATGCCCTGCGCCAACTTCCCGGCGTAGGGACAGTGCAGATTCAGGGTGGCGGTTTGCAACGCCAGATAAATATCTGGGTTGACCGCCAGCGGCTGGAGAGCTATGACTTTTCCATTCTTGATATCCAGAATGTGCTGGCCAAGGAGAATGTCACCCAGCCGGTAGGGAGTATAAAGTCCGGGTTGACTGATTATCTTATCCGTTTGCCCGGCGAGTTTGCCTCGCCAGAAGAAATTAATTCGGTGATTTTAGGCAGACGTAATGGAAACTATGTCTATTTGAAAGATGTGGCCCGCGTTGATGACGGTTTCAAAGAGGTAACTACCGTAGTGCGCATTAATAAGCAGCCGGGTTTGGTGATGATGGTGCAGAAGCAAAGCGGCACGAATACCGTGGAAGTAGCTCGGCGCGTAAAGCAACGGACAGAAGAATTAAAAGGAGTGTTGCCGCGGGATGTGGAAATGAACATTATTTTCGACACCTCAAAAGACATCATTGACTCTTTGCAGAATTTGAAGGCCACACTTTGGTTTGCGATTCTTCTGGTTATCTTGGTGGTATGGTTTTTCCTGCGTCAGATCAGGCCCAGCCTGATTATCGCCCTGACTATTCCGTTTTCCCTGCTCATCAGTTTTATTTATTTGTTTTTGAGCGGCAAGACCATTAATGTCATTAGCCTTTCCTCACTGGCCATTGCTTCGGGTATGGTAGTGGATAACGCCATTGTTATCGTTGATAATGTCTATCGCCGGCTGCAGCGCGGTCAGCGTCCGCAAGAAGCAGCGATCTTCGGCTCTTCAGAGATGTTCTTGGCCATTGCCGCCTCCACCCTGACAACGGTAGTGGTATTTGTGCCGATGTTATTTATCCCCGGCGTGGTGGGCATTATGTTTGCCGAATTGGCGGTAATCGTGATTGTTACTCTGACAGCTTCCTTATTTACCGCCGTTACTTTTAGTCCGATGTTATGCTCCCGCTGGTTAAGGGTTGCTTCCTCCGAGCAAAAGAAAATTTATAATCTTTTTGAACGTTGGTTTACAGCTTGGGAAAGTCAATATGCCAAGTCATTGGCATGGTGCTTAAAACATAAGAAGTTAGTCTTAATGGGTTTTTCCGCAGCTTTCCTCGCCAGCATGGCTTTGGTGCCTTTGGTGGGCAGCGAATTCATTCCCGAAGAGGATACCGGAGATGTGCGGATTACTGTGGAGTTGGCAGTAGGGACCCGGGTTGAAGTCACTGATCAGACAGCTGCCCGCATTGAGACTATCTTTATTAAGGAAGTGCCCGAGGCCCGGCTTTATTATGTGCGCAGCGGACAAATTCCGGGTATCGGCCGGGCTTACGGTAATGTCTCAGGTACGCATATTGTTACAGCCGGCGCCAAGCTGGTTTCTAAAACGCAAAGGCGCCGGTCAGTCAAAGAGGTGGGCCAGGCTATTCGCAGAAAGATTAATGAAATTCCCGGCGTTTTGAAAACCAATGTTTCAACCGGTAATCCCTTGGGGAGACTGATTACCGGAGGCGGGGGCAAGGCCGTGCAATTAGAGATTATCGGTCACTCGTTTGCGCAAACCGATGCCTTGGCCGGTCGGGTAAAGAAAATTATGGAGGATACTCCTGGCGCAGTAGATGTCAGTATCTCCCGGGAGATCTCCCGTCCGGAAATGCGTATAGATATTGACCGGCAAAAAGCGGCGAGTCTCGGTTTAAATATGGACACCATTGCCTCGACTATAAAGACCTATATCCAAGGCTCTACTGCCACGAAATACCGTGAGAAAGGCGAGACCTATGATATCTATGTGCGTTTAGAAGAGTCTTCGCGCGCCAAGCCCGAAGATATCGAGAGTCTTTCCATTACCGCTCCCTTGCCGGAAGACAAAGAATCTTTTGCTCCGGTAGGCGCTTTACTGGTCAAAGAAGGGATGGATAGCAGGAGTCAGATTAGACTATCCAACATTGCCAAGATTTATGAGGTGACCGGACCACTGGATATCGATCGCCAAAACCGCGAAAGGGTGGTACGAGTGGAGTGTAATACCTTCCGGCGCTCGAGCGGCAAGGTCATCGAAGACATCAGGCGGCAGATTAATAAAATCGCCCTGCCAGAAGGGATAATGATGAACTTTGGCGGCGAGGCGGAAGAGCAGAAGAAGGCCTTTAAGGATTTACTTTTGTTGCTTATCTTGGGAATCTGTCTGGTGTATATGGTGATGGCTGCCCAGTTTGAGTCTTTGCTCGATCCGTTTATTATTATGTTTGCCGTGCCATTTACCTTTGTCGGAGTGATCTTGGCTTTTGTGATTACTGGCGCGACCTTGAATGTAATCAGCTTTCTGGGAGTGGTTATGCTAATGGGGATTGTAGTCAACAACGCTATCGTCTTGGTCAGCTACATAAATATCCTGCGCGCCCGGGGATTTTCAATGTTGGATGCGGTTACTACTGGAGGTAGGGAAAGATTAAGAGCGGTGCTGATGACTACGATTACCACTTTGGTGGGACTTCTACCGCTGGCAATCTTCCAAGGTGAGGGCTCGGAGAGCTGGCAGCCGCTGGGGATTACCATGGTTGGCGGGCTCTTGGTTTCGACTCTGATTACTATGCTCTTTGTGCCTACGCTTTACGCCTTGGTGGAGACCCGGATTAAAAAGAACGGAGGCAGCAAGAAATGAACAAGCTGGTAATAGTGGTTTATAACGAGGCTCTTGATGATGAAGTAATGGATGCCCTTAAGCAGTGCTCGGTGAATAGCTATACCAAGATTAACGGCGTGTTCGGCAAAGGCAGCCATTCCGGCGCCCATTTGGGCAATGATATTTGGCCGGGAAGAAACCACCTGCTGCAGATTGTCTGTGATGATAAGCCAGCCAAAGAGCTGCTTGCCTGCGTTAAAGAGCTGAGAAAAAGGTTGGGCCTTGAAGGCATCAAGGCCTTTCTCCTGCCCGTTGAAGAGCTTACCTGAGGTGCAAAAATTTCTCTTGCAAAAAATAATTTGATTGCTAATATATGGTAAATCTATGTTGCTTAAAGACAAGATAGCTCTGATCACCGGTTCTGCCCGCGGCATTGGCAAAGAGATTGCCCTTTGTTTTGCCAAGGAGGGCTCAGTGGTGGTAATCTGCGATGTAAACGCCGAAATGGCCCTCGTAACCTGCCAAGAACTTTCTGCACAAGGCCTTATCGCTGCAGGTTTTGGCTGCGATGTGACAAAACTCTGTGAAGTCGAAGATTTAGTCAATAAAATTCTTGACAAATTTAAGCGGATTGATATATTAGTTAACAACGCAGGCATCACCAAAGACAATTTGCTGCTTAGAATGAGCGAAACGGACTGGGATGCGGTGTTAAGCGTCAATTTAAAGGGCGTCTTTAACTGCACCAAGGCCGTAACTAAGGTGATGCTCAAGCAGAAACAAGGCAAGATCATCAATATCGCCTCGATCATTGGAATAATGGGGAATGCGGGCCAAGCCAATTATGCCGCTTCCAAGGCAGGCATAATCGGGTTTACCAAGTCCGTCGCCCGGGAATTTGCCTCTCGCAACATCAATGTGAATGCCGTAGCACCCGGATATATCCAGACCGCGATGACCGACAAGTTAAGCGATGAGGTAAAGCAAGCGATGCTCTCCGGTATCCCCTTAGGTAGATTAGGCAGCCCCGAAGATGTAGCTGGGGCATGTTTATTTTTAGCAAGCTCTGAATCCGATTATATTACTGGCCAGACCATCGTAGTTGACGGTGGTATGGCTATGTAGGAAACTTAAAAAGGAGGAAGTAAATGGCAGCAGCGGATAAGATTAGGGCAATCATCGCCGAGCAGCTGGGTGTAAAGATTGAAGAGGTTACCCCTCAGGCATCGTTCATTGATGACTTGGGCGCCGATTCTTTGGATACTGTGGAATTGGTTATGGCCCTGGAAGAGGAATTTGGAATTGAGATTCCTGACGAAGACGCGGAGAAGATGACTACCGTGGGGGACGCGATAAAATATATAGAAGAAAAGACCGTCAATAAATAATTTGGAACGGGTTTCTGGAATGAGAGATGGATATTGTGCCCCGACTTCTAAAGAAGTCGGGGCACAATCATTATAACCGCTTATGAAAAACCGCGTAGTCGTTACAGGTTTAGGAGTAATTTCGCCGCTTGGCAATGACCGAGCGTCCTTCTGGCGCGCCTTGCTTGAGGGTAAAAGCGGCATCAGCAGAATTACCCAGTTTGATGCCAGTAAATTTGATTGCCAAATCGCGGCTGAGGTAAAGGGCTATGACCCGCATAAATATTTCAGTGTTAAAGATGCGAGGCATATCGCCCGCTTTGTGCAGTTTGCTATGGTCGCGGCCAAAGAGGCGGTTGCCGACTCGGGGATTGATTTTGCCGCGCTCGATACCCAACGCTGCGGCGTGCTGGTTGGCTCGGGCATTGGAAGCCTGCATACCATAGAAGAAGAATTCCAAATCTACCTCAATAAAGGGCCTTCCAAGCTCACGCCATTTCTTATTCCAATGTTAATTGTCAATGAGGCCGCAGGACAAATCTCCATTCTCTTCGGACTTAAAGGTCCGAATTCCTGTGTGGCCACGGCCTGCGCTTCTGGCAGCCATGCGATAGGCGATGCCTTTAAGATTATCCAGCGGGGAGATGCAGAGGTAATGCTGGCTGGCGGCAGTGAAAGCTGTATAACCTATTTAGGAGTCGGCGGATTTTGCGCCTTGAAGGCTTTATCAAAACGCAATGCTGAGCCGGAACGCGCCAGTCGTCCTTTTGAGAGGGATCGCGATGGTTTTGTGATGGCTGAAGGCGCCGGCATAGTGGTTTTGGAAAACTTGGAGCATGCTAAAAAACGCGGCGCCCATATCTATGCCGAGGTCGCTGGTTACGGGATGTCAGCTGATGCCTATCATATTACTGCCCCGGATCCTGAGGGTATTGGCGCTGCCGCAGCAATGGAGAATGCGCTTAAAGACGCGGGTATGCGCCCGGAAGAAATTTCCTATATCAATGCACATGGCACCTCAACCAAGTTGAATGACAAAGTCGAGACGCTGGCTATAAAACGGGTATTTAAAGATTATGCCAAAAAAGTCGCAGTAAGTTCTACCAAATCCATGACCGGCCACCTTTTGGGCGCGGCCGGCGCTGTGGAATTTCTTATTTGTTGTCTTTCAATTGAGAACGATGTGATTGCGCCTACTACCAATTACGATAATGCCGACCCCGATTGTGATTTGGATTATGTGCCCAACCACAGCCGCAAAATGAAAGTCAATACCGCCTTGTCCAATTCCTTGGGCTTTGGCGGCCATAATGCCACCCTCATCGCCAAGAAATTCATCGCCTAACCATGAATCACACCATAACCGAGAAAATCTTAAGCGCCCGCTGTGATAAAGGCAAAGGTTTACATCCTGGAGAATTTATCCTTGCCGCAGTGGATTTGACCTTGGCTAATGACATTACTGCTCCTTTGGCCATTGACGAATTCGAGAAGCTGGGGTTGCGCAAGGT
>JBMONJ010000114.1:0-8202 GCA_049324655.1 Candidatus Omnitrophota bacterium
ATTTGTTTGGAATTTGGTGCTTGGGATTTGGGATTTATTCTTGGGATTTCAGGATGAATAATTTAAAAATATATCTGGCTTCCAAATCTCCCCAGCGTCGACAAATTCTGCGTTCGCTGGGAATAAAATTTACTGTTCTGCCCGTCGGTATAAAAGAGAAGCGCAGCGGAAGGAATTGCGCGCAGATAGTTAAAGATAACGCCTTGGCTAAGGCCCGGCAAGCCGCAAAGAAATTAAAGCGCGGAATAGTCATTGCTGCAGACACCGCGGTTTGCAGTCAGGGAAGAATCTGGGGCAAACCGCGTCATCTTAAAGCCGCCAGAAGAATACTTAAGGCCCTGGCGCAAAAACCGCAAATGGTCTATACCGGCGTGGCAGTGAAGGATGTCGTCAAAAAAAAGACGGTTTGCGCAGTTGAGAAGACCAAGGTCTATATGGACAAACTCTCCGACACGGAAGTAGCCGCTTATTTTCGTAAGGTTTCGCCTTTGGACAAGGCCGGCAGTTTTGACATTCAGGGTCGGGGTAGCATTTTCATCCGCCGGATAGAAGGGTGTTTTTACAATGTCGTGGGTCTGCCCGTAGCCCGGCTGTATAAACTGCTTAAGAAATTAGGCGTCTCGCTGCTTCTGGCCCTTTTTGCTGTCGCATTTTCCGGTTGTTACACCGAATATAATATCGCCACCGAAAAACAGGAAACTTTTCTTTACGGCACAGAGAAAGAAGTTAACCTCGGTAATTCTTTTAGCCGCGCCTTTGAAAAGGAATATAAGCCTGTGTCCGACACGGCCGCTCAAGAGCGAGTCAGGGCTATTGGCGAACGGATTGCGGCGGTCTGCGACCGCAAAGAGCTTATTTATTATTTTAAGGTGGTGGATAATAAAGAGGTTAATGCCGTCAGTCTTCCCGGCGGGTATGTGTATATCTTTCAAGGATTGTTGGATAAGGTCAAAAACGACGACGAGCTAGCGGGGGTAATTGCCCATGAGGTCGGCCACATCGTAGCCCGCCATGCGATGAAGAAATTGGAGGCGCTGTGGGGTTATACTTTTTTAAGCGTTTTGGCAGCCTCAGCCGATCCCGGATTGGGACAGGGCGTGCAAGAAGCCTTTGTGCAGATTTTTATGGGCTATTCGCAGGACGATGAAAATTTAGCGGATAAATTAGCCGTGAAATACACGCGCAAGGCAGGATACGATCCGAACAGTATGTTAGATTTCTTGGAAACCCTATCCGAGGTCCACCGCAAAGAGCCAATAAGACCTTACAGCTACTTAAGAACCCACCCATATATTGCGCAGCGAATCGCCGTAGTCAGGCAGGAGATAACCGGAAAGTTAGAATTCCGGGATTATCTCAATCTCAATAAATAAAAAAGATAATCCCGGAGCGAGGATTATTTCTCTTTAAGGATCAATGCCAAAAGCAAGATGGTATTGGCCGCCAAAAGCACGCTGCTCGACTTAAAATGTCCCATAGCTATCGAGGTCTGGCCGTAGAAGCGGGAGAAAATTGCGTAAGCAATGGCGATGATTCCTAATACCAATAGTATCTTATCCAAACCCTTCATTGTTTATCACCTCGCTTTCAAATTAACGGTTTAAAATTATTATGAGCGCATTCTCCGCCGGTTGCAACAAAAATCTTGAAAATTATCGTCTATAATAGAAATGCGGAGGGAGGGTTCTGCTTCGCTCAAAATGCTTTCGCGTTTGAGCTTCGCAGAACTGCAAGGATTCTACGAAGCCCCTATCATGGTCTAACTGTGTAAGGGCGAAGTAGAATGCCGAGAGAGGGATTTGAACCCTCATGCCCTTGCGGGCATAGCGCCCTGAACGCTACGTGTCTGCCAATTTCACCATCTCGGCCCGATTTATTAGTATATCCGCAACCCCCCCTTATGTCAATCTTGCATAGAGTCCCGAATAAATTTATGATATAATTACTCCTATGTTACTCGCCCTTTCCTTTAAGACCACTCTTTTAGGAGTTCTCCAGATTATCGTGCTGGGGGGTATCGGCTTTGTGCTGGTTAAAAAAGGTTTCTTGGCGGAGAACGGTTTATCCATTTTGAGTAAACTGGTAATCGAGATAACCCTGCCGCTCTTGATTTTTGCCCAGTTGATTGAAGGATTTAATTTCTCCCGCTATCCTAATTGGTGGTGGTTCCCCTTAATCAGCATTGCCATTACTCTATTAGGCTTCCTCGTCGGCAAATTGCTGTTGATGTGTTATCCCGACATCCAGTACCGGCAGGCCTTTATCAGTTTGGTGGCCTTTCAAAATTCGGGATACCTGCCGTTGGTATTGTTTGCCGCGATATTCCCGGCAGGTCAGGCCCGGCAGCTTTTTATTTATTTGTTTCTTTTCCTTTTAGGATTTAATTTGATTATTTGGTCTTTTGGCGTCTGGTATCTTACCGGGGCTCCGGCACTAAGAATTTTTTTGCGCCTTAAGAAGCCGGATGCCGGGGATGTCTTGGAACTCAGCAAGATTTTTAGCCCGCCGGTGATTGCCACCACATTGTCGTTAATCCTGATTGCCTTGGGGGTAAACCGTTTTCTGCCGCACCTGATTGTCCGGCCGCTAAAGATGATCGGCGAATGCACTATGCCTCTGGCAATGCTGGTGGTGGGCGGCAATTTGGCGGCGATAGCCGCCTCCAAACTCGAAGGCCGGGCAATATTTCAGGCGGTGTTTGCTAAGGTTGCATTGCTGCCTTTGATGGTTTTTATCATTTTGCTCTTGTGGCGGCCTGAGCCGCTGCTCGGTTTTCTGATTATGGCTCAGGCCGCAATGCCGTCAGCTACCTCGCTCTCGTTAATCGCGCGGCACCACCGCCTTGAGGATAAATTCATCAATCAAGGTATCCTAATCAGCCATCTTTTTAGTATCCTTACCATTCCGTTATTTTTGGCATTGTTTCTGGCCAGCCCGGCAGCGTTCTAATGAGCATAAGAAATAAATTCACAGATGGGCGCGAGATTAAAAGCTGCAAGATGGGCACAGATGAGTTCAGGAACTATCTGCGCTAATCTTGCCGCTTCTAATCTGTGCTAATCAGCGCATAGAATAATCTTAAAATGAAAAACCAGAAAGCCCCCAAAGCAGTTACCAACCGGCAGGCCTTTCGCGATTACGCGGTCTTGGAAACTTTTGAATGCGGAATTGAGTTAAAAGGCAGCGAGGTAAAATCCATCCGCGCCGCAGAGGCGAATTTAAAGGATAGTTTTGCCCGGGTAGAAAACGGCGAGGTATTATTGTATAATGCGCACATCAGCCCTTACGCGCAGGCGAGTTACCTGAATGTCGAGCCTTTAAGGGTGCGCCGTCTCCTGCTGCATAAAGCTCAGATATTCCGTCTTGCGCAGGAGACGGCGCAAAAAGGCCTGACCCTCGTCCCGCTTAAATTTTATTTTAATTCGCGGGGAGTCGTCAAGGTGGAATTGGCCTTGGCCAAAGGCAAAAAGAAATTTGACCGCCGGGAGGATTTGAAAAGAAAAGAGATTGACCGGGAGATAAGGCGCGCCCTGCGCCGCAGGCCCTGAAGTAAGACAAAATGGAGTGTAGATTATGACCAACCACAAAAAACTAAAAATGTTTTTCAAATTGCACTGGATAAAGCTGACGGTAGCAATAGTCGTCTCGGTCATTATCGTCTCGCTGGCCGGATTTATCTTAAGCGGCTTAGGCGAATGGCGCACGGTCGACGCCATTACCAAACAAAAGACCATTGCCGCCTTTCCCTTTCAGTTTTATATGATGATTGTCTCCGGGGTGCTCTCGGCTTTCTTCTTCGGGCTGATGTGGATGTTTATTATGCGCGGCGGCGCCCTCAGCTCTTTTACCAAGATGAGCAAAGGCGCGGTCAAAGGCAGCGAAATCGGCGTGAACTGGGACGATGTTGTGGGAATGGAGGAGGCCAAGCGCGAGGCGAGAGAAGTGGTAAAGCTTATTCACGACCGCATAGAGCTTGAAAAAAGCGGGGCCAAGATTTTAAGAGGGGTTTTGTTTCTCGGCCCTCCGGGCTGCGGCAAGACCTATTTGTCCAAGGCCATTGCCACGGAAGCCAACTTGCCTTTTTTGAGTTTGTCCGGCGCGGAGTTTGTGGAGATGTTTGTCGGCGTGGGCGCCGGCCGGGTGCGCAAATTATTCAAACAAGCCAGAGAGCTTGCTACTACTGAAGGCGGCTGCATCATTTTTATCGACGAGATTGACGCCCTGGGTATGCAGCGGGGCACGGACTTGGGCTTTGGCGCCAATACGGAAAGAAATACGACTCTGAATCAGCTTTTGGTGGAGATGGACGGCTTAAGGGGTCGGGCGGATAACATCGTGGTCTTTGGCGCCACCAATATGGCGGAGAAATTTCTCGATCCGGCTTTGCTTAGGCCCGGAAGATTTGACCGCAAAATCGTCGTGGACCTGCCGGATATGGAAGACCGCAAAAATCTTTTCGCCTATTATTTATCCAAGGCCAATTATGATAAAGACAGCGTTGGGTTTGACCGCTTGGCGCAGATGACCGTGGGTTCCTCTCCGGCGGAGATTGCCAATATCGTTCAGGAGGCTTTAGTTATTGCCAAGCGGAATAATCGTCCGACAGTGACTATGGCGGAAATCAATCAGGCCAGAGAGCGAATCGCCCTGGGGATAAAGAGAAAATTCAAGATGACCGTTGAGGAAAAGACGCGCCTGGCCTTTTACGAGGCCGGCCATATCCTGGTTACTTATCTTCTGGTGCCTACCAAGGATGTGTTCAAGGCGACGATTATCCCCCGCGGCAAGGATGTGGTCTCGTCGCTGTTGACGGAAAAAGAAGAGGTCTTAAGCCGGGACAAAAATCTTATATTAGCGGAGATAAGGATTTCTCTGGCCGGCTATATTTGCGAGAAGATAAAATTCGGCGTGACCTCGGATATCTCCGGCAAGGACTTGGGCAAGGCCACAGAGTTGGCGCATAACATGGTCTGGAAATGGGGTATGGGTAAGTCCGGACATCTCGGTAATTTTGATGACGCATGGATTTCAAACTTGATTCGCGAAGATTTAGACAAGGACACCGAAGAGATAATTGAGCAGTGCCGCATTGAGATAAACAACCTGCTTAGAGAGAACTGGTCGATTATCGAGAAATTGGCGCAGGAATTAATAGAAAAAGAGGAATTGGATTACGGCCGCATTGAGACGATCTTCAAAGAGCACGGCAAGGAAAGGCCCGCCAAAGAAGCGGTCAGGATTCAAGAACGTCCGGTAATCCGTACCGGAGTCGCTTGGAGCGATGTCGTCGGAATGGAGGAGACCAAGCAGGAGGCGCGCGAGGTGGTGGAGTTGATTAAGGACCGGGCGCGCCTGCAAAAGGTCGGCGGAAAAATAATCAAGGGCATACTGATGTTCGGTCCTCCGGGCTGCGGCAAGACCTATCTGGGCAGCGCTATGGCTACGGAATTTGATTTGCCTTTTTTGTATAAATCCGGCTCTGAGTTCGTGGAGATGTATGTCGGGGTAGGCGCGATGCGGGTGCGGCGGATGTTTGTTGAGGCCAAGGAGCTGGCGCAAGTCCACGGGGGATGCATCCTGTTTATCGACGAGATAGACGCGATAGGCGGCAAGCGGCAGACGGAAAGGGGTTTTGGCGGCCAGACCGAATACAACCAGACCCTCAATCAGCTCTTGGTGGAGATGGACGGATTAAAGGATAAGGACGCGGAATTCAACATCGTGGTCATCGGTGCCACCAATATGCCTGAGGATCACTTTGACCCGGCGCTCTTGCGTCCCGGCAGGTTTGACCGCAAGCTGCATGTCTATCTGCCGAATTTGGAGGACCGCCAGAAATTATTCGAGTATTATCTTTCTAAGATCCAGTACGATAAGGACACCGTACGGATTGATAGGCTGGCGCGCATCACCGTGGGTTACTCGCCGGCGGATGTTGCCAATATGGTGCATGAGGCGGCGATCATCGCTATCCGGAATAAGAAGGATTTTATAGCTATGCAGGAAATAGCCGAGGCAATGGAGCGTATTGAGTTAGGGCTGCGCCAGCGCATTCAATTGTCCCGCGAGGAAAAAGAGTCAACCGCTTATCATGAGGCCGGACACGCCATCATCACTTATCTTCTGCAAACCAAGCGGGACGTGTTTAAAGTCAGCATAGTCCCGCGCAAGCGCACTGCCGGGGTGAGCTGGTCTCACGAGAGAGAAGAGACGCTTTCTTTCGACCAAAAGGAGGCCTTGGCGGATATTAAGTGCCGGCTGGCCGGTTATGTTGCCGAGAAAATAAAATACGGCTATACCTCGGCCGGGGTGGCTACGGATTTCAGCAATGTTATGCGCACCGCCCATGCCATGGTTTATGAATGGGGTATGGGAGAAAGCGGGCTGGCCGGCAATTTTTCCGTCGAGCGGACCCTGTCCGAACAGATGAAGGCGCGCCTTGACGCGGATGTGCAGAAGATAATCAACGACTGTATGCGTGATGTAGAAGAAATACTCTCCCGTGAAAGGACGCTATTGGATAAATTCTCCGCCGAGTTATTGGCCAAAGAGGAGCTGGATTACGACCAAATGGAGGATATCTTTAGAACCTTCGGCAAGGCGCGGCCGGCGCCGGGTAAATCTTGAGGCCTAAGCAGATGAAAAAAATTCTGTGCCTTTTAGGGTTGTTGTTGGCGGTCTCTGGCTGTCAAGGCGCCGGCCGCATCAATCGCCAAGACTTCTCCGAGACCCTGTCCCGTCGCTGCAAGAGTAAATATCAGGCCACGGTAACCTGCCGGCCAGCGGGCAATACCATTTGGGTCTACCTGCCTTATACCCCGGGCAGGAGCGGCCAGGCCTGGTCGGATATTAAGGAAGATAATCTGTATCTGCAATATTCTATCGCCTCGTTTAATCCCTATAGAACTTTCGACCCGCCGGAGCTGAGGTTTATGGTGCAGAAGGTCCTCGGCGAGATTCGGCAGCTCTTGTTGGAGTGCAGCGAGCCTTACACCTTTTTCGTCCTGGTGGTTACCGATATCTCCGCGCCGAAAAACGATTCCGACCAGTGGTATATCGGATATTTCGACGATGTGAAAAGGCATAATGTCGGAAGGGATTTTTCCGGCGAAGGCTACCGCCGGTTAGCCTGGCATCAGGAAAAGGTCGCCTCCTATACCAACGAAAAAGGAGCGGCGGTTTCGCGCTCCTTTCGCGACGCCAAGGGCGAGCATTTGGATTATCGCGAGATCACCCTTAAGGAGTTCATAGATAAGCAAATAAAGTGGCGGGTGTATAAGCGCTTCACCATTGATTACAATAAAACTCCTTTTGATCTGACCGCCGCCGAGAAGAAGGAGGAGATAATTAATATTGTAAAAACCGTGCTTACGGCTTATAATTTTAATGGGTTCAAGATAATTTATTTCCGCGACGGCTCTTTCTTGGAAGAGCAGAATAAATTCGAGGGTTATTCCGCAGAGGATATTAAGCAATACCGCCCGACGGGGAAACCCCGTGGGCCGGCGTTTTAATTGATTGAGAATTTGGTTCTTTGAGAGTTTGGGGGTGAAACGGGCTCGACTTAAGACCGTTCGGCAAGGAGAGCATGTAGAGGTTGCAGGGAGGCCTCTTGGCGCAAGCCATCCCGAGAGCAATCGAGGGATAAAACACCTTGCAAAAAAACAAACGCAAAAGAAGACGAAAGTCTGATCAGAGATGCTGAAGCGATTGCCAATGGTTCAGCGTTGGAAGCCTCATCCACCGGTAGCGAGAGTATTCTCTCTTCCGGCGGGGTTTCTAATGCCGGATTGGCATTTGCTCCGGCAGCTCCAGCGTTAGTTCCCGCTAGATAAAAGCGGGACCGTTGATTTGTCCTGCCTGGGGATAAATCAGCGCCGAATACAGGCTCGTCTTCGCGGTGTGCCTTTGGCCGCGGGGATTAAATCTCAAAAGGACCGTCCCGGTAAATCCTGTTTACCGGAGCTGCCGGGATTAGATTAAAAGATAAACTAAACATGTAGCGCTTTTTGCTGAAGGACTTAGGGACGCGGGTTCGACTCCCGCCACCTCCACCAAATTTTTCCGACAAGGAAAAATTTGGTGGATGCCGAACGACCCCCTGCAATCTGAACGATTGCGGGGACTCTACCCCGGAAATCTTTGAAAAAGATTACACGGGGGCGTTGCGAAGCGACAAGCCGAGCAGCGAGTGCGGCGCCA
>JBMONJ010000115.1:0-8124 GCA_049324655.1 Candidatus Omnitrophota bacterium
TCGCCGGCGGAAAAATCAAAACCAGTTGAACTAATAATTCACTTGTTGGGCGGCCTCGGCTGTTTAATCCCGACCATTTTACCTTCCGTGGCTGGTGGGAAATGGGTATTCGTGGCAGCAGCCGAGGCCGCCCTTGTATTCCTTGTCGTCGCCATCTCCGCCACCGTCGGTCTCTTATCAATAGCCGCCTTTATCAAATTCCTTAAGCGTCTCAACCACAGCGCCGACCTGAAATTGGCGGCCGGCGCATCATCTCCCGTAACCCGCGCCGAGGCCTCGACTTCCAAAGGAAGGCGGGCCGCGTCGCAGGCAACATTCTCCGCCCAGAAAATCCTCACTCACTTATCGCAAGTCATAGTAACTTTTGAAAGTCCCACCTCCAGCCCCCTCTCTTTATCTGGTATCTCCATAAAACTACTTCTGTTTATTCTAATTTATCTGGGATTGTCTATTTTCGCTCAATTTGTCCAAGTATCAACGGGAAAAAGGGCTGGCTATGAACCAATAGAGCATACAGCGGCTAAAGTTTATATCACGGGATTTAGCCGAGAGGAGAGTAGCTTAGTGGGTAATTTATTTTTCTCGCCGGGGCAGGAAGATTATGGTTTCGGTAGCGTCGCTGAAGATGATATCAAAAAGCTCAAAAATATCTTTTCTCCCTATGAGATTGAAACCAACGCCGAGCCGAGAGGAAAAACCGACGGCGGCCCTAAAAGGGAAAGGGCCGATTCTAACCGGCAGGATGTGCAGGTAAACCGGAATTATGCTGCCATCCCCGACAGTTACGAAGCTCTCCCTGCCTTTCTGATAGGCAATCCCGATTCTTACGGCGTCATTAACGGAGAAAATAGAGAAAGAAGCACCGCTGTCTACATAGCCTTCAGAGATAATCCATCTATCTTCTCAGCAATTCTTAATCTCGATGGGGACAATCGGACGATTAAGAATATAAGGGAAAGCTACCTTTTGCATGTCAAGATGGATAGCAGGTCTTCTTTTCGGGGAATGGGGGTTCCAATAGGGGAGGTTCTATATTTCTTTCTTAATTCCTTCTCTGTTTTAGCTATGTTTGATTCATTGGTCGGGAAGACTTTATGGTTGGCAATAAGCACATACTCCCCGCCATATTTATCAACTAATAATCTAAAATTCTTCTCCAGCCATTTTTGGTCATCTATTTTTTTCATTTTAGCCGTTCCTTTATGTAACTATACTTTATCTTCTCCGGTAAGTCAAGGCAAATTTGTATTTGGGAAGGCCTCCGGCCCGGCGGAGGGTAAATTAGACCATCGGGTAATCGGGTTATCCGTGACTAGTATATCCGGGCATCCGGGGATTGAGGAAATTTCAAGCAGTCTCTCGATAGCCAGATCTCCCGATTTCCTAGTCCCGGATTTCCTGATAACCGGATGCGCTTACACTTCTTCCTCGCCCGCCGCGTTTAGCTCCTTAGCTCCTAAGCTCCAAAGCTCATCAGCCGTTCGCTCTGGAGCTCAGCAGCTCAGCAGCTTAGCAGCTAAAGGGGCTTCCTCGCCGGCGGGAAGTGAATTACTTTTAATCGAATTAGATAAAAGGAAGGGGCTGTTTGAAACAGTGAAAACCGAATGGATATCAAGACAACTGGCGAGGCTCTCCGGGGAAACTATCAAAATCGCTCCTTTAACCAAACGCACCGGTCTGTCTCCCACTGAAGTCACCCGTCTCTTAAAGAAGGCAGGTCTGTGGGGTCATTACAAAGGTGTTTCCAAGAAGGAATCAATGAAATGGATTG
The DNA here is from genome assembly GCA_049324655.1 of Candidatus Omnitrophota bacterium. Classification (GTDB taxonomy): domain Bacteria; phylum Omnitrophota; class Gorgyraeia; order JAUYCX01; family JBMONJ01; genus JBMONJ01. The sequence continues at coordinate 1,772 of JBMONJ010000115.1, forward strand.
GCCATAATGAGGAAGGGTTTATGCTTGCGGAAGCGCTTATTATTTCCTCAAATATAACTTGGCAGGAAATCGAGCGCTGTCTTAAAAGTTATGCCTGTAGCCTTCTCAACCTCACCGAAGAGGACTTGTCAGAGAAAGCCACAAGGAATGCCCATTTTATACCTTCGCTTTATTCGTTACTCTATGGAAGCAGCCTTACCAATCATAGAGCTCCTTCCCTTATCCCTCGACAAAAACGTATCTTAAGAGAAAATTTCGGTAACTCTGAATTAAAGATAGAAGAGGTGCTTGCCGAAAACGGTCGGTGCTCTTTGGCAACTTGGATAAATCGTATTAAGCAGAACTCTGCCGCAAAAAGGCCGACAACCGAAGATATTTGGAAGTTAAAAAGACAACGATATCGAAGAAGAGAACCGCCCGCCTCCTCGCCCGCCGTTATAGACGAGGCTTCGTCGGCGCTAAAGGTTTCCTTTGTTTTTGACATTAGTCATTTGGAATTAGGAATTCCGGAAGAGGCCTCCTCGCCGGCGGTGAGCAAAAAAATAAGCGATGGTCATTATTCAACCTCGCTCTTCAGCGGTGGTAGGAGCTATCAAGCTGAAAACAGGATGCTTAGTGATGCTGGTGTCTTAAATGGGAGCGGTCAATCCCAAACCAGATTAACACTATTGCCGCTAATATTAGGGTGGTCACTGCCATCATTAACATTCTATTCACCTTCTGTATTTTCTGTAGGTTGGATAATTGTTCCGCTGATAATCATTGCTACCGCAGCGATAGCAATAACTAACTTAATCAAAAACGACAACTTAAAAATCTCTGAAGTTCCAATTGCGCCTACCAGTAAAAGAGCGATATTTGCCATGAACCTAGCTAAATATCTTCTTCTGCTTGTATTCCAGAATCCTTTTTCTTCAGACATCGAAAATTATATAACATTTCTTAACGGCTCTGTCAATCGGTTTATTCTTCCCGCCTCCTCGCCCGCCGTTAAGGGCGAGGCGATGGCTCGCCCGCTTCGCGCGGCGGCCTCGCCGGCGGAGAGTGGCAAAAGGGCAGCAACTTGGGATCGGAGACGGGCGCAGATAGAACTCGGATGCGCGGGGGACGGGAATAATTATTTAAGGGAGGTTTCTAACGCGGTCAGATGTTTGCCAAATTCGGCGCGGATAATCCTGGTGTCTTCTTCTATCTTTGCAAGCTTACCGTTGATTTTGGTCAATTCGTCTTTTATGCCGACGACTCTTATATTTAAGGTAGTAATGTCTTCGGTGTTCTTGGCTACCATTCCCATCGTGGCATCTATTTTATCTCTTAATGGGCCTTGGCTTTCGGCGATAGCCTTGACATCCGAATGGACTCTTTCGAGAACTACAGTGAATTCCCGCTCCCGGTCAAACTCCTTTGAATTTCTGGTTTCTTTCTTCATGGCGAGAGGTATCTTAATTCAACCTATTGCTAATGTCAAGAAGAAAGTTAGCGCCTCCAGCCCGGCCATTTTTATAAAGAGAAAAGTTATTCTCCCTATTTTCATTTTAACCTCGCTGCTTAACTTTACGCTGTTTTCCACCGTTTATGCGCAAGGAGCTGCCGGCTTTGAAGCTTTTACAGATTATTATTGTCCGCCGGCCGCGCAAGATGTGACATTTACTTTTACATCCGGTCGGGTTGTCAATCCATTAAGATTTGGTTTACCCGAGAGTTATCGCCAAAGTCTTGATTGGTTATTACCTGCGGTTCCCGACAGCATCCTGTCATCTGCCGATACCGAGAATGCCAAGGCATATGTCTATAAAGAACTAATCCCAGCCATGGAAAAGTTGATTGCCGATTATCCGCAGCCGGAGGAAGAACAGTATAGGCTTACCCAAAGTCTGATTGATTTCATCAATAACAGCAATTTCAGGCGGCTGTTGATTCGCAGCAATTACCGAGGAAGCGGACCTTTGAAAGACGAGCCCCAAGTGATTATGGATGTCTTTCTAAAGATAGAGCAGCTCACCACAAAGGGATTTGAAGCGGGTAATATCAATGTTAAGGCCGGCAACATCTTTGCTCGTTTGCTGGCTATAGAAGCGGTCAGTAATGGCTTGACCGATCTCTTCCCTAACGATGCAACTAGATATTTTGATGAGCCGGGATTAATTGCGGCAATAAATGAGGTTTTCGGACTCGGTTTTAATGTCGAGCCGGGACTAAAAGAGGAACTTATCTTTAAACTGCTTAAACTTTATGTTGCCCAATATTCTCCGTTTTATATTTCCCGGTATTTTCCGCAATATACCCAAACGATTACAAGCCATATCAATTATTTGGCTGATGAGCTTATCCGCTTGATTTCTGGTTTTAACGCCTTGGATGCGGCTACGCAAAAGGAAGTCATATGGGCCTTGTGGTATTTCACTGATAAAGCAATAGGCGTTATGCGCACTTCCCAAGACGATGCTGAACGCCAGCAGTTTCTTGGCTACATTATCGATATGCTGAAAATTGTAAAAGAGACGGATTTTTCTATGGAGTATAAATTATTCGACCATCCCAAATTCAGGATGGGAAATCGTCTGGTTTCCGTCATCGTGGAAAATCCTGCGCCGGAGGAGATTGCGACCATAACCGGCGTATTAAGCCTTACCGGCTATCAGAAGAAGCTGTGGGAGGAGAAGAAGATTTTAATGCTGGATTTAAACACCTATAAAAACCGCTTTGACCCCGGAGACCGGTCTTGGGGCGAGGCGGAATTCCGGGTGATTTATGATTTTGTTGACGAGGCCGAAGAAACGTATCTGGTAAAAAATCGGGTACTCAAGGGTGTGGTTGGCCTCACCCGCGAGATTATGAAAAGGGAGTATAAGGGTCAGATCATCGGTACCTCTACAGTCAGCGGAGCTTTGATCGTTTTGGCCATGAGCAAAGAGCAGTTGCGTTTCTGGTGGTATCCGCATGAGATTTTCCATTTGGTCCAGGATAGATATCTGCAGTGGTTGCCCTACCCTTATATTTGGGAACAGTTCATGTATCATTATAATTTTGTGAAAGGTCTGAAGCTACACACCGACTATGCCGAAGAGAATGTGTTCGAGTACCATTCCGAGTTAGGGGGAGGCTGGGCGGATAATTCCTTGAGCCTGTTGAGTAGAGCCCGGGCCGTAAGCAACGGGCACTTCTTGGAGATGGTCAAGATAGCTGCTTATCCCTTTCTGGACGCATCCGGCAAAAATCAAGTCAGGCATTTTACTGCTACCCTCAAGACCGACAGTCTGGGCGGACAATATTACGATGTTGAATCCGGCTGGTGGAAGATAGACTTGGATACCGCGAAGACGCTGATTGCTGAAATATACGAGGAGCCGGTTACGCAGGTAATAGCTCCGGAGTCGAAACAATATCTCGGCATTGCAAAAGGCAGTCTTTACCAGAGTTACCCGAATCCATTTTATCTGACAACCACCATCCGCTATGCACTGCCCACGGCTGAAAACATTCTGCTTGTAGTTTTCAATACCTCAGGCCAGCGCGTAAAGACATTAGTAGAGACTCATCAGGAATCTGGTGAACATGAAGTGGTGTGGGACGGGAGGAATGATAACGGTCAACTGGTGAGCGACGGAGTCTACTTGGTTCAAGTGATAGTCAATGGATTAACGACGACCAAGAAAATGACTTTCTTGAAAGGCTCCTCGCCAGCCGCATTTAGCTCCTCAGCTCCTAAGTTCATTAGATCATTAGCTAACCCAGGAGCTCAGGAGCTTATGAGCTTACGAGCTAAAGAAACCAGCTCCCCGGCGGGAGATATAGCTTATAGGCAGGTTGGAATCTTAAATGGGCTGGGGATAATAATTGAAGATTATTTGATGGCCTCGAGGCGGGTTAGCCGTTGGGAGTGGTCTTTGACCGATTCTTTAATTTCCGCAATGTCGGTCTTCATCGTCACAATGTCGGTCTTCATCGTCACAATGTCGGTCTTCATCGTCACAATGTCGGTCTTCATCGTTACAATATCAGATTTTATTATTCTGATGTCTGCTTTAATGATAAATATCTCTTCTTTCTGCTTGCCAAATTCTTCAAAGAGCATGTCTAAACGTTGCTTTACCGATGAGAGATCTTCAGCAAACAGATGGAAATCGGAACGCAACTTTTCTAACACGACAGCGAACTCTCTATCTCTGGAGAATTCTTCAGATTTATCGGTCTTTTTCATAGCGACAGCTATCCTAAGTTATCATCCAAATTCTGTCAAGGATAATTTATTGAGCATTCTTGCGGCAACCGCCCGGACGTTGAGACTATCGACGGTTGCCGCCTCCTCACCGTCCGCCTCCTCGCCCGCCGCCTTCAACGATTTAACCACAAGGGGCGTCGAGGTCTTGCGACCCGCCGTTAAGGGCGAGGCGATGGCTCGCCTTTCGGCCGAGGCCTCGACTTCCGAAGGAAGGCGGGCGGCCTCGCCGGCGGAGTTACGACAGAATAACAATATTCGCTATCATACTTACCCTCTTTTATCGGTAGGAGAGACGAAAGAAATAGCTGCTGTTTGCGAGTGGTATGAAAAAGAAATCTACGATTTTGCTAGACCTTGGCTTTATAGCGCAATTAAAGAGTTGGCGATTTTAGCAACTAGTGGTATAGGTAGAGGTATTAGCGCAGCGTGCACCATTCTGATGGGGATTCGCATAAAGCGTGCTCCATTGGAATCCAGCTTGGCGAAATCAATTCGAGAGCTTGAGGAAAGCTATAATACTAAAGTATTTGCAGTAAGCCTCGATAAGCCTTGGGCACAATACATTATCATCTTCGGACCAATTAAACCGGTAGATATATTAAAGTCAATCCTTTACTTAGCAGGCGCCTTAGCTGAAAAACCGCACGAAGAAAATCTTAAATTAGCAGAGTTGGCCGAGTCAAAAGCAGCGGAGTTTTATCTTGCCCGTATCTCTGAATCTGCAGATTCTACCCAGAGTATACTTGAGAGGTTTTTGAGTAAGGATGATACCCCTGCTATGATTGAAGTGTATGAAAGATTAACCCTTGGCGATATGGTTGATTTTGTTGATTTAAGCGGGGATGTAAAAATTCGAACTCGGTTATTAGCTGAAATGGAAGAGTTGTTCGTAAAAGGGAAAGGGAGTAATCTGGGCAAAGAAGAGGAGTGGCGTATCGGCCGGGCAGTAATTATTGGTAAAGATGAGCAGGACATAGCCGCGATTACTGTGGAAGAAGCGTCTCCATGGTTTAGCGATATCCTCCCCTCAGACGCCAGCGCTTCTTACAGCAGAGAAATTTCTTTTTCAAAAGACAGCGTAACCGCCGGGGAACTGTTTTTGTTACCCTGTGCCGTACAGATAGGACAATTCGTATTATGTATAGGAGAAAAGCTTGAAGTAGACTCATACGAATTAGTGAAAATTTATCCTGAAAACTTAGGTCTTAATAGCGAACTCCAGGGTGCCCTTTTGGGTACGGCCATATCATACGGACATAACGGGTATCAAATTTTGTTTACTAGTAAGGTAACAGATAAACTAGATCATTTCTGTGGGCATGCCATCCCCCTTACTTATAGTTATATTGAAAAGCTTCTTAGGAGCGGTAGTCTGCGCCGTCTCGGCCCTTATAGGAGTGCCCCTTCATTTTCAATGGTTAGTTCCCCAGTGGGAAACCAAGCCACCAGTAATCCCTACCTGCTACCTACTAATCCCTATCTACTTACGCAGGCCTCCTCGCCGGCCGTTATCACAGAATTTTACTTGGCCATTGCCTTGGCGTTGAGTGTCTTAAACGATTTGCACAAAAGCGCTTATTTTATATTTATTAAGAACAATATCAAGTGTTTCATAAAGTTATTAGGGAGAGATTACTCGTTATTAATTTTTGCCGTGATAGTCGGGGAAGTTGTTTCTGATATATTGATACAGGATAATCTTAAATTGTTCAACAAAGCGCCAATTCGGTTGGGCCACTTCGTAGAATGGCATTTACCGGAGATATTCCGCGGATTTCTTGCGCCGTTTGGACTCTTTGCTCTTTCTGCAGCAATTACTGTCGTTAATTCTTTACGGGCCTGTTTGGTAAGGACTTATTTCAGCGCCGGCGCTATTTTCGGATTCTTTATACAACATGATGTAATTTCAAAATACGACCTCGTTGATTTCGCTCTCGAATCATTTTCAGTAGCAGTTTTTTGTATTTTGAACACCTTGATGGGCTTTTATCGTTTCCACCGCAGTTCATCAACCGCTCCCCCGGGAGTTACCGTTGCCTCTTCCCCGGTGGAGAAAAATGTCACCACGACACCACGACACCAAGCCACCAGTTCCTACCTACTAACTACTGAACCCTACCTACCTACGCAG
>JBMONJ010000116.1:0-7754 GCA_049324655.1 Candidatus Omnitrophota bacterium
ATGAACAGTATTCTCATAGCTTATATTATTGGCTACAATAATCTGCTTCAAGCTGCAAGCCGCATGCTGCATGCTACTGCTTTATTTAGCGTGCAGCCTGTAGCATGAAGCCTGCAGCGCTATTTGGCATACTCAATAGCTCTAGTTTCTCTGATTACGGTAACCTTTATCTGCCCCGGATACTCCATTCCTTCTTCTATCTTCTTACGGATGTCGCGAGCCAGAATGACCGCATCGTTATCCGAGATTTTCTCCGGCTGGACAATCACCCGAATTTCTCTTCCCGCCTGAATGGCAAAGGACTTCTCCACGCCCTTAAAAACATTGGCAATGGATTCCAGCTTTTCCAAACGCTTGACATAACTCTCCAGAGTCTCCCGGCGGGCGCCCGGACGGGCCGCACTAATGGCGTCCGCCGCAATTGCCAGAATCCCGTATACTGACTTGGGCTCGGTTTCTTCGTGATGGGCTTCGATTGCATTGATTATCTCACTGGCCTCTCCATATTTCTTGGCCAGCTCCGCGCCGATCTTCGCATGGGTCCCTTCAATCTGCTGATCCACGGCCTTGCCGATATCATGCAGAAGTCCCACGCGCCGGGCCAGACGAAAATCCAATCCCAATTCCGAAGCCATTATTCCCATAAGATAGGAAACCTCCTTGGAATGCTGCAAGGCATTCTGGCCAAAGCTGCTGCGGTATTTCAATTTTCCCAAGAGCTTAATTTCTTCCGGATGGATATTATGAATACCCATATCAAAGGCGGCCTTTTCGCCCTCTTCGCGGATTTTTTCTTCGATTTCTTTCTTGGCCTTTTCCACCACTTCTTCAATGCGGCCGGGATGGATTCTCCCGTCGGAAATCAGCCGTTCAATGGCCGCGCGCGCCACCTCTCTTCTTACCACATCAAAGCCAGAAAGGGTCACGGCTTCCGGCGTATCGTCAATAATAATATCCACGCCGGTAGCCATTTCCAAGGCGCGGATATTGCGGCCTTCGCGGCCGATTATCCTGCCTTTCATTTCGTCGTTGGGAAGACTTACCACGCTGACCGTGGACTCCACCACATGCTCAGTGGCGCAGCGCTGAATGGCCAGACTTAAAACCTCTTTGGCTTCTTTGTCCACGGTTTCCTTTAATTCCTCTTCCATCTTGCGGATCAGAACCGCTTTCTCTTTTACCAATTCATCTTCCATACGCGCCAACAGGAGTTTTCTGGCTTCTTCCGGAGAGAGCGAAGAAATCTTCTGCAGCATCAGCTTTTCTTCGGCCAACAGGGAGGACAGCTGATTATCTTTTTCTTTTGTCTTTACCTCATCATCCTTTAAGAGCGCCTCCCGTTTGTTGATGTCTGCTTCTTTCTTCTCCAAAACATCCACGCGGCGTTCAATATTCTCTTCCTTTAAAGCCAGACGTTTCTCGACGGCATTAAGTTCCTCCTTGCGCTCCCGGGTTTCCTTTTCGAAGTCCTGACGCAATTTATAGAGGAGCTCTTTGGCTTCCAAGTCAATCTCTTTCTTGCGGTTTTCTGCGTCACGTTTGGCATTGTCTAAGAGGAACTTGACCTTGGCCTCGGCGCTCTCGATTTTCTTCTCGGCAAAATATTTCCGCAGGAAATATCCGGAGAGCACGAAAACCACGGTTAAAGCCGATAGTCCCAAGTTACGCACTAATTCACTGGCATTTTCCCACATCTATATATACACCTCCCTCATTTGAAAGGTCGTTAGGTTGTATTATATAATCGCTCAAACAATAAATCAACCTTGGGCAAAACAAAAATTTACTCTTTTGGGATTAATCGGTGATGACGGTGATTACCGGGCAGTCGTGACAGGCCAGCTGCGGCAGCTCGTCGAGGATTTGAAAGGCAAAAGCCAGACCAATGGCGGGCAGAGAAGGCGGCAGTTGTGCAAGAAGGCGGTCATAATACCCCTTGCCCCTTCCCAAGCGGTTGCCGTACTTATCAAAGGCAACGCCGGGGACAACTACCAAATCAATATCATCAAGGGCTATGGGCCTTAAAAAAGCAGCCTTGGGCTGCATCACGCCGTAAGGCCCCAGCTCTAATTCAGTATCAATGTTCAATACCCGCGATGGAACGATTTTCCTGTGGCTGCGCGAAATCACCGGTAATCCGATTACTTTTCCCTGTCTCTTTGCCTCTCGCATCATCTCCCAAGTGGGAACCTCGCCGTCAAAAGAGGCATAAAATAAAACCGTCCGGGCCTCTTTAAAGGCAGCGGACGAGAATAGCTTATGCTTTATAAGCCGGCTCTTCTTAAGCCGTTCCTCCTCCTTTTGTAATCGCAGCAACTGCAATAATTTTTTTCTTAAGGAAGCCTTGCTCTCCGTCATACAAACCGACATCGTATTATTTCTGGTGTTTCTTGCGATAATCCTCAATGGCTGACTTTAAGGCCTCTTCAGCCAATACCGAACAATGCATCTTGACCGGCGGCAGCCCACCTAAGGCCTCGGCTACTGCCTTGTTGGAAATCTGCAGAGCCTCGTCAATAGATTTGCCTTTGACCATTTCGGTAACCATTGAACTGGTGGCTATAGCCGCGCCGCATCCGAAAGTCTTGAACTTGGCATCAATTATTTTACCATTTTCAACTCTTAAATACAACCGCAGGATATCTCCACAAACCGGATTGCCTACATTGCCTATACCGTTGGCGTCGGGGATTTCTCCGACATTGCGGGGATTTAAGAAATGATCCATTACCTTTTCACTGTATAATTCTGCCATTTTATTTCTCCGCGAGAACTAATTTATGGGGTTTTACCGTCTTGGAATAATCCTTGGGAGGCTGGGTTTGCCGGAATTTTTCTAACTTACCTCTTTTCTCTAACTCTTTGTAAATTAAAACCCAGGCGCAGTCACGTTCTTTATCCACTTCGCACTTGCCTTTATTGACCCCGCCGCAAGGCCCGTTTAAAAGCCCTTTGGAGCAGCGGGTCACCGGGCAAATGCAGCCGGTAATTTCTAAAACACATTCTCCGCAAGCTGAGCACCGCTCTTGAAAAACGCCCATACTGTCAATGACCGAACCGAACAAGGTATCGCAGCCAGGAAAAACTGGCAGGTCCTGACGGTCATTTTCTTTGACCGACTGAATTCCTAAGCCACAAGCCAATACGACTATCGCTTGAGAGTCTTTAACCGCCGTGCGTTTCTGCGCCAGAGCAATTTTGATTTGCGCAGAAACGCACGGTGCCTTGGGAATTGTATAGCCGGTCACTATCTTTCCCTGCGCTTCCAATTGTTTTTTTAATTCCGAAACCTCGCTCTCGCCACCGCTTTTGCAGGTGGTGGCACACTCGCCGCAGCCGACGATAAAGATGCGGGAGAAATCCTTAAGGAATCCTAAAATATCGGCAATAGATTTTTGTTTGCTGATTATCATTAATCTAAAATTGCTAAAAAAAATCTAACACTAATGGCCGCTAATTTATAACACTAATTGCCGCGAATCTATTAGCGACAATTAGCGTTAACGAATTGCTTTTATTTCTCCCGCAATTTTTCCAAACGCTGTTTTATCTTGGCTTCATAGCCGATATCCGTCGGCTCATAATAATGAATTTTTCTGTGGGTATATTTCTGCTCCACGAAGTGCCCGGGAAAATCATGGGCATATTTATAACCCTTGCCGTGACCCAAGGCCTCGGCGCCCTTATAGGAAGCGTCTTTTAAATGATCCGGCACTTCCTGCACCCGTTTCTTTTCAATGTCGCCTTGCGCCTTTTCAATAGCCAGATAACTGGCATTGGATTTGGGCGCCGAGGCCACATAAATCGCTGCCTGCGCCAAAGGAATTCTCGCCTCCGGCATTCCCACAAATTCGCAAACTTCCAAAGCCGCGTTGGCTAAGACCAAAGCCAAGGGGTCGGCATTGCCCACATCTTCGGCCGCCGCAATACAAATCCGACGGGCAATAAACCGCGGGTCTTCGCCAGCGTAAAGCATCTTGGCCATCCAGTAAATTGCCGCATCCGGGTCTGAGCCGCGCAAGGATTTTATAAACGCCGAGGCCGTGTCATAATGGCTGTCTTCGTCTTTATCGTAAAGAACTGGTTTTTTCTGGATAGACTCGGCAGCAACCTCTAAATCAAATTTAATGCTTCCCTCTTTTGACGAAGGGGTAGTCAGCACGCCGATCTCCAAGGCGTTCAGGGCGCGCCGGGCATCGCCCTCACAACTCTGCGCCAAGAATTCCAGGGCCTTTTTATCTGCCTTTATCTTTAAAGCGCCTAACCCTTTTTCTTTGTCGGACAAGGCAGAAGATAGTATAGTCAAAATTTCCGCTTTCGTCAAAGCCTTTAACTCGCAAACCAGCGAGCGCGACAATAAAGCCGAGGTCAGATAAAAAAACGGATTGTGCACCGTGGCGCCAATTAGAATGGGATTACCGGCTTCGACATCCGGCATTAAAACATCCTGCTGGGCCTTGTTAAAACGGTGGATTTCATCAATGAACAAAATGGTCTTTTTTCCGTCGGAATCCAGCTGGTACTTGGCTACAGCAATGGCCTTGCGTAATTCTTCCACATTGGAGGCCGCGGCATTAATAGAGGCAAATTGCGATTTGGTAATTTTGGTAATGCACCAAGCCAAGGAGGTCTTGCCAGTTCCCGGCGGGCCGTAAAGAATGAGCGAACTTAAGCGGTCGGCCTCAATAGCCCGACGCAGCAGCTTTCCTTTGCCCAAAAGATGTTCCTGCCCGACAAATTCCTCTAAGCGTTGCGGCCGCATACGCACCGCAAGGGGGTGGTCCTTTAAATTTTCTTGGGAACGGGTTTCGAAGAGTTCCATAGGAAGGAGAATTATCCGCCTTCGCCCTTCAATAGTCAAATGATGGTATAGGCTACGGCGGATTAATTCGCGCATACAATTTACGTTGCTATCGCTGCCGTAAATTGTGCGCGCATTAAAAAATCCCCGCTTATGCCGTCGTTAGGGTTGGTCTGAACCGTAGTTCAAATGTGGGTGCATCTCTGGCTGGCCCTCAAGCCAGTCAGAAGTTATGCTCCCTTACTGTTGGTGTTGGTTCAACATTTTACCGGCTAACGACGCGCACAGCAGGGATATTTTCCATTTTAAGTATAACACCATTTTTAAAAACAACAATACCCTATTTTCTAACCTGCGCCTTAAGCTGCTCTTCCAAGAGCATACAGAGCTTTTGATGAATGAGGTTTACCTCTTCATCGCTTAGGGTGCGCTCCGACGACTGAAATTCCAAGGCGTAAGTAAGGCCTTTGTAGGCCGCGGGAATCTGCTTGCCGGAATATTGATCGACTAATTTAATCTCTTTTAAGAGCGGCCCGGCAGATTGCTTAAGCAGCTCAACAATGCTGCCGGAAAGAATTTCTGCTTTAACGATTAAGCTGATGTCCCGGCGCACTGAAGGAAAATTTATCGGCACAGTTATGGCTTTGTCCCATTTGACCAGCGTTAAAAGCTGGTCCAAGTTGAGCTGGGCAAAGACAATGCTTCGGTGTTTAAAATCAAAATTGGCCACCCCGGCAGAGGAAAGCTGGCCAAGATATCCTAAGTCGGTTTGGGAAATTTTAATACTAAAGGAAAGTCCGGGGGCGAAAAATTTTTTTGGGGCAACAGCGATTTGTAATCCGGCAATGCCCAGCCTGTTACATAATGCCTCTATGGCGCCTTTTAAGGTATAGAGCGCCGGCTTTGGCTCGCTGGTCATAATTCCCATTGCCAAAGCCGGCGCTTCATTCAACTCCCGATAAACCTTGCCGATCTCAAAAATGTTTACCGCTTCAATGCCGTGATTCAAATTATTGCGCATAGCGCTAACCGTTCCGGCCAAAAGCGTCGGCGCCATAATTTCCTGATCCCGGCTTAAAGGATTTTGCACGGCCACCGCTGGGAATTCATCCCAACCCAATTTCTCTAACATTTCCCGGCTAATTAAGCTATAACTAATAATTTCGTTTAATCCCGCGGCAGTCAAAACCCGGCGCGCTTCAGCCTTAAGTTTGCGCATTGGCTGTTCGGGTATTACGCAAACCTTAATCGCCGGTAAAGTTGCGGGCAAACGGTCATAGCCTAAATGCCGGGCTGCCTCTTCTAACAAATCCACCGGCTCTTTTAAATCCGGGCGAAAAGATGGCGCAGTTATCTTCAAATCATCCCTCTTTCCCGACGAGACTTTTAGGCCCAGACCGGAGAATACGGTTTTGATACGGGCAAGCGATACGCCGCTGCCTGATTGCCGGGAAATTTCTGCGCTGGTAATCGTAATCGCTTTTGCGCCGGCTTTTTTTGCCGCGGGTTTAATATCACAAATCGCAGTTAATCTTCCGCCGCAAAATTCCGCAATTAAATTTACTGCGCGGTCGGAGGCCAGCTCAACCATGGGCATATCCACGCTGCGCTCAAAGCGATAAGATGATTCTGAACTTATGCCCAACAATCTGGTGGCGCGACGAATTAAAAGCGGATTAAAATAAGCGCTCTCCAATAAGATATTTTTGGTCCCCTCATTTACCTCACTGTCTTTGCCGCCCATAATGCCGGCAATGGCTACGGGTTTTTGCGCATCAGCGATTATCAAAATCTCCGGGTTTAATTTACGCGCCTCAGCGTCAATGGTGACGATTTCTTCCTCGGCTTTAGCCCGGCGGACAACCAGACGGTTTTCGGCCAGCCGCCCCAAGTCAAAGGCATGCAGCGGCTGGCCGAGCTCCATTAAAACATAATTGGTAATATCCACAATATTATTTACCGGCCGCAGGCCCACAGCCTTTAATCTTTTTTGGATAAGCTCTGGAGCCGGTCTGACCTTTACTCCTTCGATAATCTTGCCAATATAGCGCGGACATCCGGTTTTGTCCCGAATCTGAATAAACTTTCCCTTCGCCGCCTTGGTTTTTTGCGTAAGCGGCGGGGTTTTTATTTTAACTCCCGAAGCCGTAGCAATTTCTCTGGCAATGCCGATAACATTCAACCAGTCCGGGCGGTTGGAAGTGACCTCGATTTCAAAAACCGTGTCGCCGTCGATTTTTTCCAAGTCCACCACTTCCAAGCCCAGCATTGTAAGCTGTTGCGCCAGCTTTTCCGGCGTCACCCTTATCGTCACATAATCTTTTAACCAGTTATAACTTATCTTCATCTGTAGCCCCGAACGCCTAAACTTCTTTCTTCATCCTTGAGAAATTCATATACTCCCATCTTCTTTGCCTGCGCTTCCAAGTATTTAAAGTCCAGGGAAGATTTATTTACCGATATTATGTCCCTTACATCCTCTAAATCCTTTTCCCGGCCCGTCTGTAATTTAATCAGGATTAAATCTTCCGGCGAGACAACATATAAATGAAGCTTCTTTAGCCTGACCTTCCTTGCCCGCTTCAAAACGTCATTTTGAAATTTATTTTTAGCGATAAAAAGGTCGACATAGGTCTTGTAGCGGGAATAATAAAAGGTAAGGAAAGGCATGCCTTGGATAAATTTAAGCGGCCTTTTCTCTTCAAATTTAAAGCCATCGGCCTTTAACAGCGTCAGGAATTCGTTAAGATTCTCTTCCCTCAAAGACGCTATGCCGTCAATATCATAGGTCGCCCGGGGGCGAGCAAAAATGCTGGAGGCAAGGCCCCCCATAAGCACTATCTTAACCTTACTTTTGCGGGACACCTTAATTAATTTATTTAATACCGTAAATAAAATGTCTCTCGTCATTTTAACTTAGCCAACCGGCTCAAAACCAAACAATCTTCTTTAA
>JBMONJ010000117.1:0-7689 GCA_049324655.1 Candidatus Omnitrophota bacterium
TACCGATGATGCTGGAGATTGACAGTAGAGTTACGGTGAGGGCGGCCTCGGCTGATCCTAAAAACACTGCTTGTTTTCCACCAGCCACGGTGAGGTTAAACAAGAGGATTGTGCCGAGGCCGCCCGCTAAGTAAAACATTATCTTAACTGCATTTGATTTCTCCGCCGGCGAGGAAGCCAGCTGCTCACACTTTCCCGTAATCAACTTAATGCTGGTCTCTTCGGCCTTGACGAAGTCGCCTACGCCGGCAGCTCTTCTCTCTTCGGCAACGTCTCTTAAGGTAAGACCGGCTGGCTTAAGCACGTGTTGGGCATGAATGGAAATTACCTCGTCGGCAGTGATATTGCCGATGCCCCGTGCTTCTCTCTGCTGAGGAGTAAGCAGCACTGCTCTGTCCCATTCTGCCTTATTATCCGCAGTCTGAATTATTCTGGGCAATGGCTCTTCGACTATCTGGCGATTGATGATTAAGGAGGCAATCTCTGCATCGCTCAGTTGGAAGATAAAGCTGCTTAATCCTCTAAAGCTCTTGTCAGGCAAGGTAAAGTGCATAGCCAAACCTAAAAGCCCCAGGACATAGAGTAGAAGACTTACCGGATAATCAGACTTGGGCTCAGAAGAGGCAATGAGTATTCTCTGGGGATTGGCGCCGAGCTCCTTTAAGGTATTGAATTTAGACTGCAACCTTAAGATGCGCTGAATGAACTGTTGGTCTTGGGCATAGAGTTGATAGGAATCGCTAAAGGGTTGATTAAGGAAGATGGTCTTAAAGATACGGTAGATAAGCTTATCATTGGCCAAGGCCACCTTAAAGCGGATGAGCTTTAAGAGCTGGACCAATTCAAGATTTTCACTGGCCTCGGCTTGGGCAATGGCCTTATCAATTAAGGGATAGGTGGCGTCGTCTATGCGCCGGGTGAAGACGCTGTTCCAGGAATAGATAAGTGAGAGAACTTGGCGTATCTTTTCTTCAGAAACTCCTTTAGCGTGCAGGCTCCCGACCAATTCTTCTAATCCTAAGATATAACCCTCGACCATATCCACATAGTGCATATCTGAGAAGACTAAGGTGGCATTCATATTCACCTTAAGCTGGCTGATTACTGCGCGGGCAGTGTCTATGGCCCCGGGGATATTGGCAATCTTGATAAAGCAGGTCGGGCCTAAGAAGGCGACGATTTCAAGAATCTCTCTAATGATAGCCGGGCTTTGGGTAAGCAAGGCAGAGTGCTCGCGGGATACGGCCCGGCCCTGATGAGGGAACAGGTTGTAATACTTGGTGAATTCCTGAATAGCCCACTTGGCCACTTCATTGTAGAGGATATTGTAAATCTCTACTGGAGTCTTGCCTTCCTTTAATAGTTCCGTTATCCTCTCATCCAACTGACCAGAGGTAACCTTACCTTGGAAGATAACCGGGTTGGTGGTTAAGTCTACGCCGCCTAAGTCCAATACCTCTAAGAGACGCGCAAGGTCAGGAGGGATACCATCGTAGGCAGCGGTGTTGGAGGGCAGGCCGTTAAGCTCATAATAGATGCGCAACAACGAATGGTTTCCTTTGATGAGTTCTCTGGGGGCGAGGGTCAGGGGCGAGGAGGCGGCTGGCAATGATTTTAAATTCTTCACGCCTTCTATTTTTCTGCTTTCTACTTTCCAGAAGGTAATTCTGCCTAACTGTCCGGTAGCTATATATAGACTGTCCGGCGACCAAACAATTGAGGTTACCCATCCCGCTATTAGGACAGGTTCTTGAGTTGGCTTGAGATCTTCAAGATATTTAACACTATGGCTTGCCAGAGGGAAAACCTCGTATTCCGTGTCAATATTTTCTAAATCTATTATAATTATCTGGCCATAATCGTTGCCTGCGGCTATAAATCTGCCATTGGGACTCAATGCCTGACTAAGAACAGTGAAATTCTTAAGTTCTTTTATTAACTTGGGCGGCTCATTGCTGCTCCATCTCCATCTAAAAATTCCTTCATCGGAATAAGTGGCTATATCGTCGCGCTTTAAGAAAACGACATTCCCTTCCATATCCCACGCAATCTGAAGCGCAACTATGTCGTCTAACCTTGCCACAACTTTTCTTGCCCTTACATCCCATATTTCTATAAAAGGCCTTGTCCTCTGCGCTTCGCCTTGCTCGTCGGTAATTAATATTCCTCTCTGGTAGGAAACCGCAGCAAAAATGCCGCCCGGGCTCATTACTATCGCCGGCCAGTCCGGTGTTAAACTGCTTTGTTTTACAAAAGGCAGGTATGAGGCATTGTAGGTCTGGTTATCAATATCCCATTCAATTAAATTTCCGTCTGCGCCTAATAAGATCAATTTTCTTCCGTTAAAACTCCATTCAAAAGCCATAGCTTTGCGTAATACCAAACAACCAATTACATCTTCAACTGCGGTTTCTGAATTATTAATGGCAGTCCTTAAGAGATGATTAACTATAACATGCGCCATGCTCTGGCGATAATCAGTTCTGCTTTTTGCCGCTTTTATAAACTTATCCCAATTAAAGACCATCAATACCGGATGCTCATTCCTGATATAATTATCTTGCTCGGCGTGAAAGAGAACCGCAACATTATCGTTTACGGGGTTTTCAAGGATAGCCCTAACTTCGCACGAGAAACTTTCAAATCCTAAAACTCCATTTTTATTGAGCGGCCCGATTACCACCAAGCGCTTATCTTCGTATCGGTGATTAATCATACAAATCTTCCGGTCTCTATTCCAAGTCAGGCCCTCGACACCCCATTCATCTCCACTATTAGGCGGCACACCAGCGATTAAACCTTGCGCTACCCTGCCTTCCTGCTTGGCCTGGACAAATTCCAGCCAATCCCGGCGGTAAGTTTTTGAACCCCACGACGGCGTATCGCCGGCTAAGCACATTTCCCAACGCTCTTGTTCTATCTCATCAGCAGGCGGGGTTAGACCGCCAAAATCTATCGCGTCTATTTCTTGAGCCGGCTTTGTCTTTCCATTGTAAGCCGCTCTTTTTTGAGGATCAGACAAAACTTCATAAGCCTCCCCTATCTTTTTCTGAATTTCTTCAGCAACTTTATCGCCCGGATTGCGATCCGGATGCCATTTTAGAGATAAAAGTCTATACGCCTTTTTTATATCTTCAGGAGATGCGTTAGGATCTACTTCTAATATCTCGTAATAAGTTGCGTTCGAGTTGCCGTACCACTCAGGTACTGACTTATTCTTTTTGCCTGCCGCCGGATGTTCGACAAATTGCTGTGCAGAAAGAACTCTCTTCTCCTTTTCTCTGTAAGCAGAAAGCCTCTCTCCAAGCCCTTCCAAAAATGTATCACCACTCTTGGGGCCTTCCAAATCCAAGCTGGATATACGCTCGATTTCCTCTTCCACAAATCCCTCGGCAACATTTTCTCCTTTTGCCCTTAAATGTGAGACCTTGCGTTTGAGACGGCGCTCTAACTTTTTTCTCAATATCCGCTGCCGGGTTAGGAGCTCGAGCATTTTAATGCTCTCTGGAGTCAGAGGTAATGATGATTGAATAGAAAGACTCCAGTCAGCTTTAGCCTTAGCCCCAAATTCTTCTGTAAGCTTATGTTCCGACTGCTGCAACAGCGTTATCCAATGCTTATCCTTAATATCAGCAACCAAGTTGTTAAAATATTGGGGTAATATGTTCCGATCATCATATATTCTAACTTTCTCAGAAAACTCTCCAGATGGTTTACCCCTGATAAAGCGGGTAGCCTCTTTAAGAATTTTTTCTTGCTCCATCGACAAAGCTTCAGTAGTTATACCTTGTTCCTGAAGTTTCTGCCCCAGTTCTTGAACCATGCTTCCTACTGTAGGTCCTAAGACCCGTTTGACGAAATCAGCTAAATACTGCTCAGCGTCAAAAAAAGAAACGTCTTTTATTTTCCGGAATTCATCCCTTGCTGACAAAACACAGTAGGGAACCAATTGCTTCATCCTATTTAAGGTTTGCTGAACAACAACCCAAACTCGAAATTCCTGTGGTGATTCTATGCCCACCACAATCCCTGCAGCCTCATCACTCTCAGCGGCTTTGGGGCGCAGGTATCTAAGACAGGCCTCAGTGGCTTGAGATAGCAACCCAGATAAAGGTCCGCCGGCAGGATTATTGGCTAATCCGGACAGAATCTGAGTAGTTTTCGCATGCAGCGCAATTATCTCTTCTATTATCTGTATATCTATACTACATCGATTTGCAATTATCCTCTCAAACCATTCTAAGAGATTAACAATCGTAGATAAATCCTCAAGCGACATATCCGTAGGTGCGGCGGCGGCTATTGCCTCATTAAGTAATCGAACCTTTCTGGCAACAGTGAGGCTGCCTGCAGTCTGAAATAGTTTTGTAAACAGCTCTCTGCGTCCTATTATTTCTCCCGCCGGCGAGGAGGCCGCGCAAAGCGGGCGAGCCATCGCCCCGCCCTTAACGGCGGGTCGCAAGACCTCGACGCCCCTTGTGGTTAAATCGTTGAAGGCGGCGGGCGAGGAGACGGAGACTGCGGTTATCGCCGGCGAACTGGGAGGGGACGAAATAAAGTTCGTGTCCCCGGAATTCCCAAGACTGACTTCTTCAACCGGAAAATTTTGTTTAAATTCCTCCTCCCTCTGCTGCTTATGCCATTCTAATGCCAACCAGCTGGAAACTGACAACCCCCAAGCGATGAAAGCAATTAGATGCGCTATGGCCTTGCGGTTGCTGAAGAAATATTCCGGCTCGAGGATTTTGATAATGACCGAGGAAATAGCCATCGGTATAATCAACAACGCATTGCCTAACGCGAGCCACCTCCACTGGTCAATGCCGAAACCAAAATACCACAGCCCATTACCAGCCAACACCACGCCAGCGGCTATTACCAAGATGGACCTAAAGACGAAGGCTGTGGTAACAGACGAGGTAGAACGGCGCGTCCGTGTCATTGGCGAGCTGGCGTATAGTTGCCGCGTCTTCCGCGCACCTCCTTTGGGTAAAATCAAAGCCGCTGCGCAGCGCAGCGGCAAAATTCCGGCATCGATAGTTACTGCTCTCATCATTGGGGAGCTGGAGATTTCTACCTGTTCTTTCTGTCTTATCTTCGCCAGACCATAATCATTCTCTCGAGGGAAATAAATTGAATTATGCGGTTTAAGCCAAGGTGCCGGAAGACGCAACTTTATATTATAAATTTCATTTCTCATTTTATCTTCGTCTGGCATCTTGATTAGTTTAACCAAACGAGAAGGAAATTCTCCGCTCAAGTTTATAACAGAAAGCGCAGGATGTCTTAAAACTTTGGCTGATAGAATCTCTCGAGGTATATCATTATATCGCGGGAGATCTTCTTCATCCGGGACCCTTGCACAATCATCGGTAACAATATATCCTCCATCCTTCATATGCTCGAGTATATAATGAATATAACCATCGGCTCTTAAGTAATCAACCGCAGCAAACTCAGAAGCCTTTTGCAAAACTATATCTACTCCTTCGCGCAAAACAGTCTGAAGTTTTTGCGGGAACACCTGTTGACAACGGATAAATTTAGCTCGTATAAAACCAACATCTGCGCATATAAAGGTAACTGAGTACTCCCTTTCTTCTCCATCCATATGCTTCCATCTAAATATTATCCGGGGATGACCGTCATCTAAATCAATATCTATTTTTGTTCTATCCACTCCCATTGCCTCTAATTCCCAAGCCAAAGCCCCAATATATGGCGAAATTGGAGCTCCTTCTCTTATTGGTTTCTCCTCTGGGTTAATAGCTAAAGCATCAGCATATCCATTGTAATATTTCCACCGATAGCGGGGGGAAACATATCGAGGTGCATTCTCTCGACTTATTAATGCTAAAGTTGCAGTGGTAAGCTGGCCGGAATAATCATAGGAGACAAAATAATTCTTGGTAGAATTAGTGGCTATAATATCGGAGATGCTTGCGCCACCGCACAAATCCAACATTATCAATGTCTTATTCTCTGGATTTACTACTCTTTCTTGGGCTATATACCATCGGCAGAAAGCGGGATGGAGTAACCCGGCACGCACTGGTCGTGGATCATAATCTCTTAAGTAATTCCTCGTGGCCGCCGGACTGGAACCGCCGGCTTGGCGGAATAAGGCAAAATATTCTGCGGCTTTGGCAGATTTGCCTTCCTGCTCATAGGCAAAGCCGAGGTTGCATAAGAAAGCGCTGATTAGGAATTCACTGCCGCCTAATTGCATATAAAGATAGTCGGGTTGGTACTCTGGCTCAAGAGGAAATACTTCAGTAAAGAATTTTTCTTGGCGTTCTTCCCGCAGATACAATGTCTTGCCTTTAGGCTCAAAGTAATAGTCTAAGCTAAAAGGCCGGCTTGCCATTTGCAAAGCAGTGTCAATAATGATTACCCGGCCATCTGCAAGGCGAATAAGGCAAGTGAGATGACGATTAGCATCAACCGTTGCCACTTGCTCTTGCAGGAGCGAGTAAAAAAGGAAAGCGGTAAGGCGGTTTATGGCGCAGCCTTTTTCGGTGAATCGCAGTATTGCTTCTAAGCCCGGCTCAGACTGGTCTAAGCGCTGCTTAAGCCGGCCTCGGAAGTCCAGAGGGTAAATTAAAAGTCTAACCAGAGAGAAAAATTCCTCGACATCTTGGTATGACAGCATTTGTTTACTGGTTATCGCTTCTAAATATTGGGGAGGATTGTCCTGTTTTAGCTTGAGCAATGCAGCAAGGTCAGTCCCGTGGGATTGGTAGTAACCTGCCAGGTAACGGGCAATCAGCCCGACTTCAACGGTTATCTTTTCGCCAAGCGTCTCAATGACCTTAGAAGAATAAATGAGCGCAAGCTGGTTGGCTACAATGGAAATCGGCAGGGCTGGCGAGGCCGCCCGCCTTCCTTCGGAAGTCGAGGCCTCGGCCGAAGGGCGAGCCTTCGCCTCGCCCTTAACGGCGGGTCGCAAGACCTCGACGCCCCTTGTGGTTAAATCGTTGAAGGCGGCGGGCGAGGAGACCTTTTCAGTTCCCCCGTTCCCCAGTTCTCCAGTTACCCCGTTACTGGCGACTGGGTCGCCGGGGCTCTGGGGCACTATAATGGCGGGCGAGGAGGCCGCGCGAAGCGGGCGAGCCTTCGCGCGGCTTCGCCGAGAGGCGAGCGCCTCGTTCGCCACTTTCAGTGGCGAGACGGGCGAGGAGGCGGGGCTTATTTTCTTCAACTCCAGGTCTGCAAAATTATCCGGCCTATCCTTGCCGCCCCAAAGCACCACTGGTTCAATTTGGAAATGGTCAAGCACTGCGTAAAGGTCAAAGAACTGAAGTTCTTGAAACACCTTCCAGAGTTCTTTTCTTGGCTCTGAGGTTAGGGTCCTGGCGTCAAGGTAAACCTTGCTTACGAAATCGTCCGTAGCTGAGGGCCGGAACTTGAAGGCTATTATCCTCCAATCGCCTTCAACAGTAAAATATATGGGCACACCCTCTGGCCGCCAGGTACCGCCAGCCAAGCCTTCCTGAGTCAGAGTGAGCCGTTTTATATTGGCCCAAAGGCTGGCATATCGCGGCATAACATAGGTTAAGATTTCAATAACCTTGTCCTCCCCTATTCGACCAGTTCTCACGGCATTGCCAATGGCAAAGAAGAAGCCATTGAACAGGGCCTTAATGCTGGCGCATCTGGCAATGGCCTGGGCGCGTTCTGTAAAATCTG
>JBMONJ010000118.1:0-7688 GCA_049324655.1 Candidatus Omnitrophota bacterium
AGCGGACGCAGGTAAGGAGAAATCTTTTCATACATATCGCCAGGCAAAAACCCCAAGCTTTCTCCGGCCTCAATTGCCGGCCGAGTAAGAATGATGCGGCGCACCTCGCCTTTTTTTAAAGCCGCCACGGCCGTAGCCATAGCCAGATAGGTCTTGCCGGTTCCTGCGGGGCCAATTCCAAAGACAATATCGTGGGATTTGATAGCGTCGATATATTCCTGCTGGCCGCGAGTCTTAGGGGCAATGGTGATAATGTTTTTTCCCGCCACTTCAATGCGGCTTTCTAAAAGCTTCTCATGGTCAGGAGGTCTTATCCGGCCTTTTTCTTTCAGGAGGCGCAAGATATCCGCCTTCTCTATCAAGACCCCTTCACGCAAGCGGTTTAAGAGGGTATTGATTAGCCTCTCGCCTTTAATTACCCGGTCATTGCTTCCCGTAAGTTTTAAGCCGTTTTGCCGGTTGATTATCTTAAGATGCAGGGAGTCTTCTATAAGGCGCAGATTCTCGTCGCGGCTGCCGAACAAGAGCCGCAGCTCGTCGTTGCTGCGAATGTTTATATTCTTCTCCATATTGGAACACTAATGACCGCTAATTTAAAACACTAATTACCGCGAATTTATTAGCGGCAATTAGTGTCAAAAATTTCTTACTCCTTAGGGATATCCAACACCATTCCCGGCTTGATGCGGTCGGGATTTTTAATCTTGTCCTTATTGAGCTGATAGATCTTATGCCATTTTTTAGTGGTGCCGAAGAAATGCTTGGAAATCTTTTGCAGGGTATCGTCTTTCTGTACCTTGTATTGCACCAGCGGCTCAACCGGCTTTTCTTCTTCCGTAGTAACTACCGGCGTGCCTTCGACATAGCCTTCATTGCCAGCCGGCGTGGCCTCTGCCGGGGACTCGGAGGTCACAGCGGACTTGCCCAATTCGATTTCCGCCACATAGGTGGTGCGGGTTTTTCTTCTTTCTCCTTCTGGCGCCGGCGCATTTCCCATCAGATACCCTTGATTACCGCTGGTTATTTCCTGATCCACGCGGTCCTTTACTTCGGTGTAGGTCCTGACTGCGCAACCCGCCAATAAGCCAACTAACCCAATGCACAAGACAGACTTTATGAATCGGTTCATCTTTTCCCTCCGTTTTTCGCTATTTCCCCTCTTGTAAGATATTTATCCCTAATTCCCGCAGCTGTTTATTATCCACGCTCGACGGCGCATTGGTCAAAGGGCAAATCCCTTTTTGAGTTTTGGGAAAGGCAATGGCGTCGCGGATAGTGTCTGAGCCCACCAACATTGCCGTCAGGCGGTCCAAGCCAAAGGCAAAGCCACCGTGCGGCGGCGCGCCGAATTGAAAGGCCTTGAGCAGGAATCCAAAGCGTTCTTCAATCTCGTTCTGCTCAAGGCCGATAGCCTTGAATATCTTTTCCTGAATTTCGCTCTGGTGGATTCTTATCGAGCCGCTGCCTAATTCTACGCCATTTAAAACCAAGTCATAAGCGCGGGCGCGGATTTTTTTAAGTTCTCCGCCGCCCAACAACGGCAGGTCTTGCGCATTGGGCGCAGTAAAAGGATGGTGCTCGCTGTCCCAACGCTTTTCTTCTTCGTTATATTTAAAAAGCGGAAAATCAATCACCCAAACAAAGGTAAATTCTGCTTTATTAGTTTTGTCCTGACGTAAATCCGGTTTGTCGCTCTGGTATTTTTCCCTTGCCTCCCGATAGGTAATGCGGGGAAACGGGATTGTCAATTCCCGGTTTAAGATAGCTTTAAAAATCTTAGCGAATAAATTTTCCATAATCCGGTAGATATCCTCTTCGTCAATAAAGGACATCTCCAAATCCAGTTGAGTAAATTCCGGCTGGCGATCAGAACGCAAATCCTCGTCGCGGAAACAGCGGGCGATCTGAAAATACCGGTCAAGCCCGGAAATCATTAGTATCTGCTTAAAAAGCTGGGGTGACTGGGGCAGGGCAAAGAATTCTCCGGGATTTAGGCGCGAAGGCACCAAAAAGTCGCGCGCGCCCTCGGGTGTGGATTTGGTAAGAATAGGCGTCTCCACCTCCACAAAGCCCTCTTGGTCGAGGAAATTGCGCATCACCTGACACAAGCGATGACGTAAGAGCAATGGGTTTAAAGCTGAAGTCCGGCGCAAATCAAGATAACGATAGCTAAGCTTGAGTTCCTCAGAGACCTCGGCGGTATCATTGATTTCAAAAACCGGGGTGGCGGCAGGATTCAAAATCTTTAATTGAGTGGCGACGATTTCAATCTCGCCGGTCGAGAGTTTGGGATTTTCTGTGCCCTTGGGCCGCAGATTTACCTCGCCCTCAAGACAGATCACAAATTCCGGCCGCAATTTTTCTGCCTCTTCTTTGACCTGCGGATTTTCCTTGGGATTAAAAACTACTTGGGTTAAACCGTAGCGGTCGCGGATATCAATGAAGATGAGTTTGCCGTGGTCCCGGCGACGGTGCACCCAGCCGCAAAGGGTAACTGTCTTGCCGACGGCATTTTTATTAAGTTCTCCGCAGGTTACGCTGCGTATCATTGGGTAAGCCTCTTTCGGATTTCTTCGACGATGATTGGGGCCGCGAGCTTTTCCTGATTTCCCGTGGCCATATCTTTTACGGTAAAATACTTCTTCTCGATTTCCTCATCGCCAATTAATACCACTAACTTGGCATTAAGGTCATTGGCTTGGCGCAGCTGGCTTTTAAAAGAAAGTGTCGCGTAAGCCATGGCTGAGGCAATGCCGTTTTTACGCAGATCATTAAGCAAAAGAAAACCGCTGTGCATAGCAGGTTCGCCCAGACAGGCGATAAAGACCGTGGTTGGCAAAGGCTGGGGTTTTGCCTTCGGCAAGGCCAGAAGTAAACGCTCAAAGCCGAAGGCAAAACCCATTGCCCCGGCTGCCTCGCCGCCCAATTCCCTGACTAAATTGTCATACCTGCCACCCGCGCCCAAGGCATCCTGCGCACCTAAGTCCGGATGGCTAATCTCGAATACGGTATGGGTATAATAATCAAGCCCCCTTACCAGTGTGTTGGATACTGTAAAGGGGATTTTTATGAGTCTCAGTTTATCCTGAACCGCTTTAAAATAATCCCGGCATTCCGGGCAAAGGTATTTATCAGTAAGACTCAGTCTGGCCACTAACTTGCGGCAGGAATCTTCTTTGCAATCCAAAAGGCGGAAGATATTTTTGTCAAAGCGCGCCTGGCAATCAACGCAGAACTCTGACAACTTATCTTTTAAAGAATCTTTTAACACTTGGGCCAGGCGCGCTTTGTCTTTCTCGCAACCCAAACTGTTTATCTTAAGCTCAAAACCCGAAATTCCCAATTCCCGTAAAATGGCCACGGCCAAGGCAATTATTTCTGCATCCAACCAGGGGCAGGTAATACCAATTGCTTCCACCCCGATATGGTGAAACTGGCGCAGCCTGCCTTTTTGCGGCCGCTCCCCGCGGAACATCGGCCCAATATAAAACAGTTTAACGAAGCCTCCCTTTTTATCTAAATGGTGCTCCAGATAGGCACGCACAATCGCTGCAGTCGCCTCTGGCCGCAAGGAATAACGTTCTTCCTGGCCAGCTGACGATACATAAAGCATTTGTTTTGAAACAATATCGCTGGCCCTACCTAACGAGCGGATAAACAGCGCGCTATCCTCAAAAACCGGGGTGCGGATCTCGCGAAACCCGTAGAGTTCCAGCTGTCTTCGGCAGGTTGCCTCAACCTGATTCCAAAGCGGGATTTCTTCCGGCAGGATGTCTTTGGTGCCGCGGGGGGTGGCAAATCTCATCTGTATCTTTGAGGTATTCCGAGGCTACTCTAGTTTCTTGTTGGATTTTTGTTTCATTTCCAGGCCGGCTTTGAAAACCACCACCTTGCGCGCGGCTACCGGAACGGTTTCTCCAGTGCGGGGGTTCCTGCCGGTGCGGGGCCTGCGCTCCTTCAACTTAAACACGCCGAAGTTCCTGAGCTCCACCTTTTCGCCGCGGGTCAGGCTTTCTACGATACAATCAAAGGTCTTCTGGACCACTTGCTTAACATCTACCTGCTTAAGCCCGGTCTCGTCGGTGATTTTAAGTACCATATCCTTTTTGGTCATTGCCGCACCTCCTGATAATGCTTGGCAAAAATCCGGACAAAGATTGTAACCATAATAACAACAAACTGTTATGGTGTCAAGGAGAAACTGTAACGGTGTGAAACTCAGTTTCAGCTTCGGGCAACAGGCAGCAGGTTGCACGCTACTGCGTGGAGCCTGCAGCCTGTAGCGTGTAGCCAAGCTTTACAAACTCTCACATAACCAATGAAAACTTCTCGACGCCCAAGAGCTGCTCTAGCTCGCTGAGCAAGGATTCACTGGGCTGGACAAAGAATTCCTCGCCTACTACTATCTGCACCCGTTTAGCCGAGGGAGTATTTAAGTGCAGATATACCGGCACCTTGCCTGGGGCGGTAGACAGTTTCTCCTGCAAAAGTTTTACCTTGCCCTCTTGCATATCCGACAACTCAACATTAATCGCCCGGATCTGCCGGAAGAGTTCATCGATAAGGCAGATGTCATTGGCAATGACTTTTGGTGCCTCTTCGCGTTTATTCAGCCGACCCCTAACCACCACCACGGCATTGGCCCGGATTACCCCGGAGGTCTTCTGAAAGGTTTGCGGAAAAACCAGCACCTCTACCTGTCCCTCAAGATCCTCCAAGAGCATAATGGCCATACGTTCATTGGTCTTACGGGTATTGGTGAATTTTACCTTAGCGATAAGCCCGATAATCTGCACTTCTTCGCCGTCACTGCTTTTTTGAAAATCTTTGGTGGTAAATGACGAGAGTTTCTTAATCTTTGATTCATAATGCGCCAAGGGGTGACCGGTGATATAAAAACCCAACATCTCCTTTTCAAAAGCCAAGATCTGCGGCTGCGGCCATTCTTTAATTTGCAAGGTAGCCTCTTCTGCCGGCGGGAAAAAAGTCTCGGCGTGGTCAAAGAGCGATAGCTGGCCCTTTGCCTTTTCCCGGTTAAGCCGCGCACCCCGCTCCATTGCTTGTTCAAGGATGGCCATCATTTGCGAGCGGTGCCGCCTTAAGAAATCCATAGCCCCGCACTTAATCAGGCTCTCAATCACCTTGCGGTTTACCAAGCGCGAATCCACACGCTCGCAGAAGTCATAGAGCGAGGCGAATGGTTTTTCTTGCCGGGCTTGAATTATTGACTCAATGGCCAAGGAGCCTACATTCTTCACGGCCAATAGCCCAAAGCGAATGGTCTGGTCATCAACGACGGTGAACTGCG
Organism: Candidatus Omnitrophota bacterium; assembly: GCA_049324655.1. Lineage (GTDB taxonomy): Bacteria > Omnitrophota > Gorgyraeia > JAUYCX01 > JBMONJ01 > JBMONJ01. Next base: position 5,309 of record JBMONJ010000118.1, read on the forward strand.
CCATACTGCTGCTGACATCCGGCGGCAAAATGGTAATCCCCATATTCTCCGCTTCATTAACATACTCAACGATTTTATCGGTATTGTCGCGCTCCGAAGTTAAAAGCGCGCACATAAATTCTACCGGAAAATTGGCCTTTAGATAGGCGGTGCGATAAGAGATCAGGGCGTAAGCCGCAGAATGGCTGCGGTTAAAACCATAGCCGGAGAAATAATCAATGAGATCAAATATCTTGCTGGCCAGTCCTTTGTCAATGCGATTAGTGGTATGACAGCCCTCGATAAAATCCTTGCGCTGCTGCTCCATAACTTCGGGGATCTTTTTGCTCATTGCCCGGCGCAGACGGTCGGCTTGAGTCAGAGAAAAACCAGCCAGGGTCGAGGCAATCTGCATAACCTGCTCCTGAAACACGATTATGCCATAGGTGCTTTTTAATATCGGCTCTAATTTAGAATGATCGTAGCGGAAGGCGGTCTCGCCTTTTTTTCTGCGGATAAAATCATCCAACATTCCTGAGCCCATCGGCCCGGGACGAAACAGCGCCAAGAGCGCGATAAGGTCCTCAAATTTTGCCGCGCCCATCCGACGCAAAAGGTCACGCATGCCGCTGCTTTCTAACTGAAACACCCCTTCGGTCTGGGCATTGGCCAAAAGCGCATAGGTCTTGGAGTCATCAAGGGAAAGCCGGTCAAAATTAATTTCCTTGCCCAGTCTCTGTTTGATGATCTTTATTGCCTCGTTGATTACCGTCAGGGTCCGCAGTCCAAGAAAATCCATTTTCAAAAGACCGATCTTTTCCAAGGCCTGCATCGCATAACCGGTGGTTACCTCATCGTCACCAGTTTTAAACAAGGGCGTGTAATTCGACAAGGCTGCGTCGGCAATGACTACGCCGGCAGCATGAATTGAGGCATGGCGGGTTAAGCCTTCCAAAATCATCCCAATCTCAAAGATCTGCCGGATTTTCTCATCGGCTTTATAAAGCTTATTCAGTTCCGGCTCAGTGCGCAAGGCCTCGGCAAGGGTGATGTCCGGATCCGCAGGAATCATCTTGGCAATGCGGTCCATATCCGCGTAAGGCATACCCATTACCCGACCCACATCGCGCACTACTGCGCGCGCCTGCATAGTTCCGAAAGTGATAATCTTGGCCACATTTTCCGCGCCGTATTTCTTGGTAACATAATCGATTACTTCGCCGCGGCGCTCGTAGCAAAAATCAATATCAATATCCGGCAAGCCAGTGCGTTCCGGATTCAGGAATCTTTCAAAAAGCAAGCCATATTTTAAGGGGTCGATGTCCGTAATCCCCAATAAAAAACTTACCAGACTGCCGGCGGCCGAGCCTCTTCCGGGACCGACGGGGATATGGTTTTCTTTGGCATAATGGATAAAATCCCAGACAATCAAAAAGTAGCTGGTAAAGCCTAATTGTTTGATTGTCTGCAGTTCATGCCCCAAGCGCTGACTTATCTCCGTAGTTACCGCAGGATAGCGTTTCTTTAGCCCTTGGAGGCAAAGCGCCTTTAAAAATTCATCCTTGTTCTTCTGAGCCGGCGGCTCGAAACGCGGCAGGTGTATTTCTTGAAAATTCATTTCTAAATTACAGCGCTCCGCTACTTTTAATGTGTTGTTAAAGGCCTCGGGACAGTACGCAAACTCTTTGCGCATATACTCCGCTTCTTTTAAATAAAATTCCTGCGTCTGAAAGCGCATATGCTTGGGGTCATCCAGTGTAGTCTGGGTCTGAAGACACAATAGCGCCTCATGGGCATAAGCGTGTTCTTTGGCTAGATAATGCACATCATTGGTAGCCACCAGCGGCAGGTTAAGCTCTTGGGCGATCTTTATTAAGCCGGCATTGACGGTTTTTTGTTCGGGGATTTTATTTTCCTGCAATTCCAAAAAAAAGTTATCCTTGCCGAGGATTTGATAATAAGTATCCGCAGCTTTTAAGGCCTCGTTGTATAAACCCTTTTGCAGAAGATAAGGCACTTCACCTTGCAGGCAGGCAGAGAAGCCAATAAGACCTTGGGAATTCTGCGCCAAGACTTCCTTATCAATGCGCGGCCGGTAATAAAATCCTTCGAGGTTAGCGATAGAAACCAACTTCATCAGATTGCGGTAACCCTGCTCGTCTTTAGCCAAAAGAATCAGGTGGAAGGCGGCTTCGTCAATGCCGTGACTGGATTTCTCAAGACGGCTGGCCGGAGCAATATAGGTTTCGCAGCCGATAATGGGTTTTATCCCGTGTTTTTGGCAGGCAAGATAGAATTCCACCGCGCCAAACATATTGCCATGGTCGGTAATCGCCAGCGCCGGAATTTTAAACTGCACTGCGGTCTTGATAAGCGGTTCAATACGGCAGGCACCGTCCAA
>JBMONJ010000119.1:0-7585 GCA_049324655.1 Candidatus Omnitrophota bacterium
CCCATCCTTATGGCTTGAGGCAGGCCCGCCTCCACTGCCTGTCCCCACGAGCAGCAATAATAATTGGCGCATTGCCGTGTAAGCTCCAAGAAAAATTTATCCAAAATCGGCTGACGATCAATTACCTCCAGGATTGGTTTTATTTTTTTTATCCTGCTATGCGAAGCAATAGCCGTTACATATCCCACCATCCGGCGCAAACCAAAACTTACCCGCACGCGGCTTCCCTTAACAATCTTACCCTCAAGCCGCGGGGGCACAGCATAATCAAAGGTCGTATCCATTGGAAGACCGACGATGACTTTGGCAATCATTTGGGGTGGGTAATCAGACTGACAATCTCGCGGACCGCGAAGGGTTTGCTTAGACGGCGGGTATTGGCCCTCATAAATGCCAGCCGATTTCGATCCAATAATAAATCAACCAAAAGATTCTTTAGGCCAGCCAAATCCTTTGCCCAGCAGGCAACTCCATATTTGACCATTAAAGCGGCGTTTTGTGTCTCCTGTCCGGGTATAGAAGAGATAAAAATCATCGGCACACCCTTAATCAAGGCCTCGGAAATGGTTAAGCCGCCGGGTTTGGTAATCACCAAGTCCGCAGCGGACATTAGTTCGTCAACCTTATCCGTCATTCCAAAGACCCTGACCCGGTGGTTTTTTATACGATTAAGACGGGAAAAAAGGCGCCGGTTCTCACCGCAGACCACCAAGATCTGCAGCCGCTCCTGAAAATACCGGACAATCTGCTCTAAAGGCCCCAGACCAAATACCCCGGTTAAGGCCAAAATGGTAAACCGGTTTTCGTCCAGCCCCATTTTTTTTCGGACTAAAGCGGCAGATAAGGGGATGGAAAACTGGCTGCCGACCGGAATCCCTAAGACCGCGATCTGACTTTCTTTAACCCCCCAATCCAAGAGGCGCTGATTGGTTTCCCGGCACGCCACCACATAAGTATCTACGCCGTCGGCAACCCATATGCGGTGTACATTGTAGTCGGTCACTACGCAAACCAGACGGGATTTTATTAAGCTACGGATTTTAAGTCCGGTGATGACTTCATTGGGAAAAAACTGCGTACAGATACAGCAAGTAAACTGTTCGTCAAGCAAAAAACGGATAAAGTGGCGCGCAAAAATCCGGATGCCTAACCAGCGCAGTTTTTGCGTAACCGCAAAAAATAAACGGTTATTCGAAAACTTAAACAGTGCGTTCCATAGCACGGGAAGATACCGCGCCAGCATTGCATAGCCTTTTGAGTAAGCTAATTTGAAAAGCCAAAAGGTATAATCAAGACAATCGACACAACTGACCTCATGGCCAGTGGTTTTTTTAAGCGCATCGGCAATGGCCTCGGCGCATTTCTTATGTCCGGCGCCGGCCGTGGCATAGGCGATTAATATCTTCATTTAAGATTACTAAGAATTCTTTAACGCTAATGGTCGCGAATCCCTGTCTGCCGACAGGCAGGCAACGCAAATGTTCTCCTTCGCCAAGGCTTCGGAGAACTATCCCTCGAAGCTTTAAGCGAAGGGGGATGGTCGCGAATCTCCCACCGAATCATTCGCGAAAATTCGCGTTAGATTTGCGATTATTCGCGTTAAGACTTTTTAACGATTATCCCTCAACACAATCTCAGCCGCAGCCCGCAGGTCTTTGACAATATAATCAGGCCTTAATTTCCACAGCCGCGTATTCCTCTTCTTTTCCCTTCCTGACAAAACCAAAATGGATTTAAAACCAGCGTTCTGGGCGGTCTCTACATCAATGATGCTGTCGCCGACGAAGAATATTGGCTTGGAAATGGGGCTGCGCCTGCTCGCCTCGCGGCGAAGCCGAGGGCCTTGCATAGCCTTATTAATAAGTCCCAGCTTGGGCTTGCGGCAGGCGCAGCCCAAATCCGAACGGTGAGTACAATAAAATACGCCGTGAATCTTTGCCCCATACTTCTGCACTACCTTAAGCAGCTTGGTGGTTATTGCCTTAAGTTTTGCTTGCGAATATAAACCCTTGCCTACTCCGGCCTGATTGGAAATTATGAAAATCCGAAAACCCGCCTCGGTAAGTTTTTTAAGCGCCTCCAAGGCTCCGGGCAAAATCTTCAAGTCCTTGACGCGGGTAACATAACGCTTATGCCCCGGATAACGGTTGATTACTCCGTCTCTATCTAAGAAAATAATTTTCATTATCCTTTACCCATTTAATCAACTTGGCAATGCCTTCATCGGGCCTAACCTTTGGCTGCCAGCGCAGCGCCTCCCTTACCTTGGCAATATCCGAGATATACACCTTCTGATCCGAAGGCCGCCAGTCGTCAAACTTAAGCTTGATTTTCTTTCCCGTAAGTTTCTTGAGTTTAGCAATGAACTCCAAAAGCGAAAGGGTATTTTCTGGGCCACCACCGATATTAAAGACCGCACTTTTTGACTTCCCATTAATGAATTTCTCAAATGCCCCGACCAAGTCCGCCACATACAGAACATCCCGCACCTGCTTGCCATTGCCGTAAATGGTAATCGGTTTATCGTGTAATGCCGCGATAATGAACCACGCCACCCAACCCTGATCTTCAAATCCGAACTGCCGGGTGCCGTAAATGCAGGACATCCGGAATACGGCAGTTCGCATTCCATAAATTCTTCCATATTCCTGAACATATAAATCTCCGGCGAGCTTGCTGACTCCGTATGGAGTATGCCCGGTCAAATCCGTAGGCAAGCCCTCAGCAATGCCTTTAATACCGGCAAACACATAACGGGTAGCGATTTCCTTTAAAGGCGCCGCATCCACATTTTCTCCGTAAACCTTGTTGGTCGAGCAATAAACCAATACCGCATTTTTACAGACCTGGCGCGTGCCTTCCAAGACCTTCAGGGTGCCCAGACAATTAATACTAAAATCCTCCTCTGGCTCTTTGACTGACAACAGCACCCCGGGCTGCCCGGCAGTATGGATAACCGCATCCACTCCGTCACCCAGGGCCTTGAGCACATCTTTTTCATTACGAATATCACCCTTAATGCGGATGATATTGGGATACTTTTTTAGATAATTCCAGTTAAACTCCACTGAGCGCTTATCAAAGCCAAAAAGCCTGGAGCGCATCAGATTATCAAGGATAACCACGCGATCGCCTTTTTGGGCAAAATACTCGGCGCAGTGCGAACCGACCATTCCTGCGCCGCCGGTAATTAGAATCCTCATTTGTCTCCTTTCCTCAATCTCTTCAAAATTCCGTTATACTTAAGATCCAAATATCAAAATTTTGGAATTTACATTGTCATTTTGCATTTTAATTTTTGATTTTTGAATTAAATTCGTTGGATTTAAAATTTAATGATGCTGACATCTGCATCTCCCGATATTTAAAGTAACTTATTATCTGATACAAGCTGGCAAAGAAGGCAATCACGAAACCATATAAGCCGTCTTTGTAGGCCTGCTTGCGAAAATACACTCGCGGAAAACGGTCCAGGGTGCGCCAGAGCGCCCAGCCAAGGTGCATTTTTCTGCCCGTGTCTATCCACTTTTGCGCCTCAAGGGTCGTCTGACGGTTAAGACTGGCCAGGAAATGCTCAATATCCGGATAACCCTGGTGAATGATATCCTTAGTAAGATGGCCTTCTTTGCCGTCGAGAAAAGCGCGCGGATGCACCTTAACCTCTTCGTATTTAAAACAATTCTGCTTAAACAGACGCAGCTTGCTGGCCGGATACCAGCCGCTGTGACGCACCCAATACTTGCCGATGTAGGTGCGCAGGGGAATGGAAAAACCCGCGTAGTCAGTTTTTTCGATTGCTTGGGCTATCTCTTCTTTTAACTGTGGCGTAACCACCTCATCGGCGTCCAAACTCAACACCCAAATATTTCTGGCCTGCGCGTAAGCGCAGTTGCGGTGCCGGCCTTCGTTGTCCATTCTTCTTACTAATACTTTGTCCGCAAATCTATCGGCCAGGTCGCGGGTATTATCCGTGCTCTCATCGTCAACCACAATGATTTCATCGGCCCAGGCTTTTACGCTACTAAGGCAGGCCGTAATATTATCCGCTTCGTTTTTAGTAATTACCACTACGGTTAATTTAACCATTTTTTATATACCTCATCATACACCAGCGCCAGCCAAAACACGGCCAAAGGCGCGAAATGGATAAATATGCGCGATACCGTGGTGCTCAGCTGCCACTCCAAAGGCAGGGGCGTCAGAATATAAATCACAGTATAAATCCCAAAAACTCCTACGAGCGACAAAAATACCGGTTGAAACTTCGGAATAAGCAGCCGGCGAAAGTTAAAGATAATGGTCAACAAAAACAACCCCCACATAATATTCCAGCGCTTAATGTCAAAAAACTGAATCTGATAATAGACCGATATCTTTAAAATGCGGTTAAGATTACTTAAAACTATTGGCAAGACCGCTCCCTCAGTAAATAGGTCTCCCGTTAACCCGAGGACATTTCTAAACCAAAACCAAGGTGCGATGAATAAAAAGCCCATAATTAAATAAAAAGCCAAAAGTCTTTTTTTCTTGAAGGCCCCCAAGACCAACAAAAGCAAAAGATTCAAAAAATACAAGGCCATCCCTTCATTCTTTGCCCACGCCCCCATTCCGGAAAAAACCGCCGCCAGCGCGAAAAAATTCCACTCTTGATTTTTATACCCGTGGTAAATGAATAGGGCGCTTAAAGAATAATAAAAAGCCACTACCAAATCCACATAACCGTTTTGGCTGAAATTATTAAACTGCGACATACTGGACAGCAAGAAAGTAAACAGCAAGGCATTACGCCGGCCGAGTAAACGGTATAAACCTGATGCAAAAACTACCAGCAGGCTCAAGAAATATGCTGAGAACATCACCTTTACCAAGCCGTCGTTTATTCCATTCGAGAGCTTATAAAAAAACGCCTCCTCTAGCGGAATCATTAAAGGATAATCCATATGCATAAAGCTATATTCGGGGTTTTTAAATAAACTTATAGGTAGGGCTTGTTCTAAGTATATTGCCTTGGCCTTGAGACCCCAAATAGCCAGACTGTCGTAGGCGTCCATAGGCATAACCGCGGCGCGAAAGAATGAGTAGAAAATCTCGAAAGAAATAGCGCAAAGCAGAAAAGTCTCGAAGCGGGTTAAAGAAGAAAGCGTAAAAATAAACTTGCCATCGGGGATAAGGAACTGTTTACGCCAAAGATTTATTGCCGCAAAGATTACCCACGGGAGCAAAACCAGCACCGGATCAAGTGGAAGCTTAAACAAGAAAAGAAAGAAAATCTCCAGGCTGATAAATCCCATACCCATGCCATAGGCCAGGGCCATAGATTCAAACAGGGAAAATCTTTCTTTGATTTTAAAGGTAGACAAGACTGTCCAGCCGCAGAATATCTGAATAACAAAAAATATAATTAATCCCAGCATTTTATTCCGTAAATCCCAAATTCCAATCACCAAGCACCAAACAAATTACAATCACCAAATCTACAATTACCAAAACTCAAAAATTTGTAATTTTGGTCATTGGGTATTGGAAATTGTTTGGGATTTGGAAATTGGGATTTGGAATTTATCATGGTTTTTGCTATCATTAATCAGCGTGAAATCCGGCGTCTCGCTTTTTAATAAAGGATAAAGATAATATATGGCGATAACATAATCTAGCGAATCCTCGTCTATGCCGGACAACTGGTAACTTGCGCCATCCGGAAGACTCGCTTTGTAGTGATCGAGAAATCGCAAAAACCGCTGGCCATAAATAATTTCTCGCTTTTCTTTTAATGGTTTGCCGATAAGCTGAAGGTATTTCTCTCCCGCACCCTTGACTACCAAAGACAGTTCGATAAAGAACAACCAGTTGATTATCCAAGCGGTGACGATAACCTTAAGCAACAGTCGTTTAATATTCATTAAAATACATTCGCAGATTAGCGCAGATTATCCCGCCCAGCATTAAAATAAATATGGCGGGATCCCGACTTAATGAATACTTGGTAGTCGGGAAAAGAAACAAGATTAGCACAGATGACTATCTGCGATCATCTGTATCTTCTAATCTGTGCCCATCTGCGCATTATTTCTCTAAACTTTAATCAACAAATCTGTATTTAAGGATCGCCCAGAGTGCGGAAAAGCCATGGATCCATTTTATCTTCTTACCTTTCCCATACCCCCGACCAGCGTAAGAAATGGGCAGCTCGTAAATGGTAAATCTGCGTTTCAAAATCTTGGCCGTCAACTCTGGCTCAACAGAAAAATCCCGCGATTTAATCTCTACTCCCTCGACCGCCGAGCGCTTAAAAACCTTATAACCGGTTTCCATATCCGTCAGGCGGCAGCCGTAAAAAAGATTAGTGAGAAAGGTAAGCGCCAGATTGCCCAGCCGGTTAAAGAAATACATCCCCGAGGGCCGGATATCCAAAAAACGCGAACCATAGACCACCTCAGCCCTGCCAGAAACTATCGGCGCGATAAGACGACGCAATTCTTCGGGATTGTATTCCAAATCCGCATCCTGAATGGCAATGATTTCTCCGGTGGCGTTTTTAAGCCCGGTATTAATAGCTACGCCCTTGCCGGAATTTTTTTCGTGGAAGAATATCTTTACCCGCTGGTCAACAGGATTTTCTTTAAGGAGCTCCTGCGTTCCGTCGGTAGAGCCGTCTTCCACAATTACGAGCTCGCGGACAAAATCCAGTTTAAGGATGCGGTCAATGATTTGCTGAACGGTTGTCGTCTCATTAAAGACCGGAATAATAACCGAGACACTCGTATTCTTCATAATGCTTCCAAAAGCCGGCGGCAGACCAAACTTATTTCTTTTGCAGTCAAATTCGGATGCATAGGCAAGGCTAAAATTTCCCGGCACACCTGCTCGGCCACCGGCAAGACACCTCGATTATATCCCAGTTCCTGATAGGCCTTCTGCAGGTGTAGTGGAGCGGGATAATAAATGGCGCAGCCAACGCCTTGCTGCTGCAGCTTTTTACTCACGCGGTCGCGGTTTTTAATCCGCACGCTATACACATGATAAACATGGGTACGGTCTTCTTTTGCCAGCGGCGGGATTATTTTCGGATTATCCGACAAGAGCCGAGCGTAAAGTTGCGCGTGCTTTTGACGCCGGGAATTCCAGCGTCCAAGCCGCTTAAGTTTGGGAATAAGCACAGCGGCTTGGACGCTGTCCAAACGCGAGTTATATCCTTTAATAATATGATTATATTTTCCCTTGCGGCCGCAATCGCGCAGGAGTTTTAGTCTTTTATAAAGCGGGCGGCTTTGGGTAACAATCATTCCACCGTCCCCAAAGCCGCCCAAGTTTTTTGTCGGATAAAAACTAAAACACCCGGCGTCACCCATTGAACCCACTGGTTTTTGCTGATACCTCGCTCCATGCGCCTGACAGGCGTCCTCTATGACCTTTAATTTATGCGCCTTGGCAAAAGCAAGGATTTCCGTCATATCCGCCGGCTGTCCGAAAAGATGCACCGGGATTATTACCTTGGTCCTCTTGCTGACCGCGCTTTCCAATTTTTTGGCGTCCAGATTGTAAGTTCTTGCGTCAATATCCGCAAAAACCGGCTTAGCGCCGGTAT
>JBMONJ010000120.1:0-7578 GCA_049324655.1 Candidatus Omnitrophota bacterium
TAGTCCCGCAAAGAATACCTTTCATCATTCCACTGAATGCGGGAGTTAGCCCGGCAAAAACTGCTCCTCCTAAAGCCCCATATCCCATACCTTGCCAGAAATTACCACCCATAGCTACAGAGGAAATACCTCCAACCGCTCCACCAATAACAGCCCCTGTTGCGATAACCGCCGCATTAGCAGCCACGTATGAAGCCACCGCGGTAACTGCTGCGGTTATTGCTTTAACTATAGCGAATATCGCGGAAAATATTCCAAAGTGACCCGTCGGGTCAATGAGGTTAACCGGATTGTTGCGGCAATAGGTGTAACGGTTCAGGGACTGCGGGTCAGAGGGTGCTTGAACTATGGTGTCCGGCGTAAGGAATCTGCCAATGAGCGGAAAGTAATATCTCGCCCCAAAGTAATACAATTCCGTTTCCTCGTCCAACTCCTTGCCGGTGAACTTGTAGTCGGTTTTGTTGGTACCACTGTTGAGCGCGATTTTGCCAAAAGGGTCATACTCAAGCCTTTGCAAAATCGCGCCGTTTGAGTCAGTCAACACATTCGCGCTGCCGATATGATCAGAATGAAAATATTGAACCGCGCTGCCGACGACCGAGGCCACCCGCACATTCCCTAAGAAAATATGCTTGGTTTTAGTAGAGCCGGCTTTTTCATAAAGGTTGCCGACATAAATGGTAGTCGTCGAGGTTGACGCGGCATAACTCAAGCAGGGATTCAGAATGAGCAGTAAACTTATAACCAGACAAAGAATTCTCTTAAACATTTCGAAATCAGGGATGAAAACCAGCGACGATTTTCTCTTCTTTTTCCGGCGGAACCAATAGCCGCTTGATTGCCGCAAATACAATACTGAATTGGGAATCATATTTTTTCTCCATAGCCTCGATCTTGCGTCTTAGGCCAAAATAAGTTAGCCCCAGCTTTCTTAAATTCACAAATACCCGCATAATCTGAATGTTAACCAAAATTGCCCGTCTGCTGTTTAATACGCTGGAAAGCATAGCCACGCCCTGCTCGGTAAACGCCATAGGCAGATATCTCCTGCCGCCCCATCTTGAGGTGCCAATTTGGCACCTCAAGAATTCTTCCTTGGAAAGTTTGAACATGAAATCAGACGGGAATCTTTCAATATTTCTTCTTACTTGACGGGTCAACTGCCGCGTCTCAACTCCATAAAGTTCTGCCAAGTCCACATCCAACAACACTCTTTTACATCTGATTTGGTAAATCTTGCTCTCAATTTTGTCAACTGGCTGCAAACGTCTCATTTTTGAGATTTTCTTAGGCATCAATTATTCTGTTTAATAGCCCGCGAGAAATAGCCGCCGGTTAAGCCGTCGATAAGTGCGGTGAGTTCCTGAATGCGCAAGTCTCTTTCGGAGTTTTCCCCGGTTTCCATTTGCAGCCGGCGCCGTTCAAAATACAAGCGCGTCAATTCATTAAGGATATCGTCGCGAAGTTCCACCATTAATTTGGAGCGCGAGTCAATCGAAGTCTGGTCGTTGTTCCAAATTAATTCGCCAACATTCCATTTAAGATTCACTCCCCAATCCTGCGGCCCAATTGCCGCGCGGTCATAAGTCGAACCCAAGGCCGTGGTTACCGTGCGGTCAAAATCCAGCGAGACCTCGGGCATAACCGCTTTAATAGAAGCGCGGCGGCGCCAAGATTTAATTTTCTCCGCAGAAACCTCGGCGTAGTCAATGGCAACTTTTTGCAATTCCTGTATGCTGGGCTCGTTTGAAAACGCAGATGAGCGCAGATGAAGAGCAGCAGATGAGCGCAGATGATCTTGCTCAAGCTTATACACTCCGCCGCGGCCAGCCACCCAAATCTCGCCATCCACGGCTTGGGCCAAGGCAAAACTCTCGCGAAACGGCATTCCGGCGGAAATTGACTCCCATTTTCCGTCGGAAAAACGATACACGCCTAAGGAATTAGCACAAAACATAGCTCCGTCTTTTTGGGAAATCAGAATATCCTTTACCTCGCGCGACAAAATTCCGGCGGAAGGAAATTTTTTCCAGCCCTTGCCTGCGTCTTCGCTAAAAATTATTCCGCTTTGCGTGGCTAAGAAAATTCGTTGCGAATTGTGGGGGTCAATAGTAATGCGGTTAATGGCTGCGGGAGCAGTGGCGCCATTTTCTTCAGGCAGGCTGTCGCTTTCAGCTCCATTCTCATCTTCTGGGAACTCAACAAATATCCGCTGCCAGTTTTGAAAAGGCGCCGCAGAATAATAAACACCGTCGGAAACTGCGGCATAAGCTGCGGCAGAAGAAACCGCAATATCTGTAACCCGGGTATTATCCGGCGCTCCGCCTGCCCTTTGCCAAGTCCTGCCAAGGTCTGGGCTTAAAAAAAGCGTTTTCCCGGTGCCCAAAAAAATAATGCCGTCAAAGACGGCAATTGAAAGACAATTACGGTCGAACTCTCCCATTCCTTGAAAGATTCGGTTCCAGCGGCGACCGGCGTCGCGGCTAATAAACAGTCCGTCGCCGGTCGCCGCATAAACCTCATCCTTTTCAACAAACAAATCATTTATCTGTTTTCCGGTTGCGGAAACCGAAAACACCTCGCGCCACAAAACTCCCGCGTCCCCGGTTTTATATACTGCCCGCGCAGTGCCGCAAAAAATTATCCGGCGGTCTATAGGATGCGCAGACAGACAAATTACCTCGGAATCGTTTATTCCGTTTTTAACATTACGCCACTGCCAGCTAAATCCTAATCCCATAACGACAGCGCTCATAAGCAAAACCAATTTTACAAACCGCCTCATTTCAAAACCTCGCGAAAAGCTTAGCACAGTCTTGATTTTTTGTCAATAGGACATTGACAAAAAATCAACAAATCTTTTCTTGCTATAAGTCATTACCCTGCAATGTTATAGGCTATAAATCAGCAGAATCGAAGAAACTCTTTTGGCTTTAATCAAATAATTCCTTGACAAAAAATCAATTTGTGTTAACTTTATCTTGTCACGGATAGACACGGATGAAAAGCCGGATTAACACGGATAACAATTATGGGCAAGCTGGAGCATGAAGAATTAACCTACAAGATACGCGGAGCGATCTTTGAGGTATACAACATTCTCGGCCCGGGCTTTAAAGAAGCTATTTATTATAATTCCTTGCGCGAAGAGTTTGACAAAATGAGACTGGAATATGCACCTCAAAGAAAAATACGGATTAACTATAAAGGTAAAGATGTCGGTATATATGAGCCGGACTTTATAGTCGAGCAGAAAGTAATCGTAGAGATAAAGGCTGTGGATTCTATGCCTAAAGTTTACGAGAGACAATTATATAGTTATTTAAGGGCGACCAAATACAGGATTGGACTGCTGGTTAATTTTGGCTCAGACGATCTGGAAATAAAACGCCGTATCTTAGGATAATCCGTGCTAATCCGTTTAAAATCCGTGTAAATCCGTGTTAAATTATTGGAAAGGACTCAAATGAAAATCGGAGACAAGCTCAAGGCCTTGCGCGAGGCAAGAAAGATTTCTTTAACCGAACTTTCCAAATTAAGCGGCGTGGCTTTGGCCACCTTAAGCCGCATTGAACACAAAAAGATGACCGGCACTTTGGAATCCCACTTGAGAATTACCCGGGCTTTGGGCATTACCCTGCCGGAACTTTATTCTGAGGTTGAGCCGGAAACCAAAAAACCTGCGGCCAAAAATATTTTTGTGCACAGCGAGAAATCCGCTTCGGAAATTTTAACCGGTCAAATCGCCAGCAAGAAAATGATGCCCATATTAATTAAACTGGAACCCGAAGGCCGCACTGCTGTGGAGCAGGCTACGGAAAATACCGAGCAGTTCTCTTATGTTTTGGAAGGTGAGGTTAATTTAACTATAAATAGTATTAATTATTCCTTAAAAAATGGCGAGTCGCTTTATTTTGACGCGAGCCTTCCCCATCAGTTTATAAATCCGGGGAAGGCTCGCGCGCGGGTCTTAAGCGTAATAACTCCGCCGACTCTGTAAGTGCTTGTTGGAAAATCAAATATCAAAAATTAAAATGCAAAATGACAATGCAAAATCCAAAATATTAAAATGCTAAATTTAAAATCTGAAAAAGACAGATTTAAAGAAGAATTCAGACAGCGGATAAAGCGGTTCGTACTGGCTCTTATTAATTTTATTGAATCGCTTCCCAGAGATACCACATGCAAAATAATCTCCAGTCAACTACTGCGTAGCGGAACAAGTATAGGCGCAAACTATTTTGAGGCGCGGGCCGCCAGCTCTAAGAGCGATTTCACTAATTTCTTCAGCCACTCCCTGAAATCGGCGAATGAATCAAGATTCTGGCCGGAAACTCTTGTCGAGGCCAAAAAGTGCAGTTACCAGCAGGCATCGCATCTGTTAAACGAATTCTCGGAAATCGCTAATGTTTCGCAACAAGCATTCTCACGCTAAGAGGCAAAAGATAATTTTTAATTTTAGTTCGTGATTTTGATTTTTGGATTTTGATTTTTAAATTCAAAAGGAGGCAATATGAAACCCAAAATACTAATTTGCGACGATGAGGAAGGGATTCGCGAAGCGCTTAAATTGATCTTAGAGGAAAATTACGATTTAAGTTTTTGCAGCGACGGGGGAAAGTGTCTAAGCACGCTAAAGGACGGCCCCAAGTTCAATGTGGTATTGTTGGATATTAAGATGCCCAAGATAAACGGCTTGGAGATTTTAAAACAAATTAAATCCCTGAATCCGCAAATCAAGGTGATTATGGTTACCGGATACCGCAGCGTGGAAACTGCCGAGGAGGCGGTGAAGGCCGGCGCAAACGATTATGTGTTAAAGCCGTTTACCTCAAAGGATGTGTTAGGCTCAGTGACCAGAGTCCTTTCTAGACCATAATATATAACAAGCGTCATGGGAATTGTGGGTGGGTTATGGGTATTGGGTCGAGTTGTGGGTTGTGAGGGTGAGGTTTTTATATGGCGAGAAGCTTTCTGGACCTAGAGGTCTATAAGAATTTATATGAGGCGATGCTTAAGGTTATGATGCAAGTAGCGCCTAAGCTGCCCGTAGAAGAAAAGTTCGACTTAGCCAGTCAAATGCGCCGAGCGTGTAAAGCCCCTACAGCATTAATCGCCGAAGGATACGCGAAGAAAAACCACAAAAAAGAATGGAAGAAATATATTGATGACACGATAGGGGAATGTAACGAAATGATCGTGCACTTAAGTTGCGTTAAAGATATTTATGGTGAATATGTCAACCCAAATCTCTGTCAGGATTTAATCAAGACTTACGATATATGTGGCAAGCAGTTATAGAGACTGGGAGAAAGCTGGCGGCAGCGTTAGTTAGCCCATTCCCCATCCCCACAACCCGACACACAACTCACAACACACTCCCACCCTCAATCTCAAATCTTCCCTTCCTTAAATAACTCCACCAACGCATCCACGACTTTGGGGTGGAATTGGCGGCCGCGGTTTTTCTCAATCTCCTCAATGGCCTCTTTGCTGGAAAGTCCCCGACGGTAGGGCCGGTTGGTGGTCATTGCGTCATAGGCGTCGGCCACGGCAATAATCGCCGCAATCAGCGGAATCTCCTCTCCTCTTAAACCTTCGGGGTAACCGGTGCCGTCATAACGCTCGTGATGATATTTCACGCCGTTAATACATTCCGCCAATTCTTTAATCGGAATTAAAATATTCACGCCCTTTAACGGATGCTCCTGAATTACCCGCACCTCATCCTCGCTTAGTTTCTCAATTTTATTAAGGATAGCTTCGGGAATACCGATTTTGCCGATGTCATGCAAGAGGCTGGCAATATGCAGGTTTTCCAAAAAATTCTCAGGGACAGCAATGGCGCGGTTTAGGATAAGCCGGCCGGCTATTCCCAAGGCCAGTTGGGTAACGCGCTCGGTGTGGCCGCGGGTGTAAACATCCTTTGCCTCAATGGCCGCGGCCAGCGCAATGGTAGTGCGGATAAATAAATCGCGGTTGCGGTCTAACTGGCGCTTTAAGTCCTCGAAGAGCTGGGCATTGCGGATAGCCATAGCCACGTCCGAGGCCAGCGCGGAGAAGAAATCTAACTCTTCTTTATCGAATTTCTCGCCGGAGATTTTGGCGCCCAGAAGCAGAATCCCCAAAAGATTATTCTGAAAATAACTGGGGATACAAACCTCAGAGTCGAACATCCGCATTTGCTCGCCGACATCGTGCAAAAGCGACTTGACATCGCTGCCGTTAGGCAAAATACTTTCCCGCCAGATTAAATTATTAATTTCTCCGCAGACCAAGGCGCCGCTTTCCGAAGCCAGCACTTTGTCTTTTTCCTGCGTGAATAAACGGATGAGCGCGCTTTGGGAGTCAAGGCGGGCGAATCCGGCCGGAATTTTCAGGCCGGCCTCGCCCCGCGATATCGTCAACACATAAGAATTCTTTCGCTTGTTATACAATAGAATAGCCGCGTGGCGCACCTTGACCTTGCGCACAATCATCCTGACGATCATCTTAATCAAAATGCTCGGCTCGTGAATAAGAATCATGCTGCGGCTGGCCGCCTCAAGCTCTCTTTTATAGTCAATTGACATTTTAAAATAAGTTACTATAGTAACCTGATTTACTGGATTTCCTTCAAAACGATTTTCTCAAGTTCCTCCAGCACGAGCGGCTTGTGGATATACGCCAAGGCGCCCAAGGCGCTGGCCTTATCCATTATCTCCTTCTCTTCCACTCCGGTAACCATAATCACTTTAACCGCCTGGTCAAATTCGCGGATTTTTTCCAAGACCTGCAGGCCGTTCATCATCCCCATCCGGATGTCCAGTAAAACTAAGGATGGCTTTTCGTTCCTCACCACTTCAACGGCCTGTTTTCCGTCGCCGGCAGTAAGGCAGTCAATCTTGCGTTTGCTAAAAAAGCTCTTGGCAAAATCCCGGATATCCTGCTCGTCATCAACGATTAAAAGCTTGGGCATTGTAAACCTCCTTCAGGCAGTAGGGTGTAGGGAGTAGGGTGTAGTCAGGTAGTATTTCATACCGAGCTTGGAAATCAATACATTTAACATCTTAAGAATCTCGAGAAGCAGGTTATCGACCTTTGAATAATCCAAATCGCCGGTATCTTCCAAGCTTTTGGCTGCACAAATTTGAGTTTCCAACTCGGCAGCTGAGCCATTTGCAATAGTAAGAAAACGCAAATATTCTTTTGTATGTCTCCTCCGATAACCTTCCGCGACATTAGACGGAATGGCCAACGCAGCCCTGCGCATTTGAGAAGTCAAGCCGTAAAGTTCGCTTTTCGGAAATGACTTAGTCAATTTATATATCTCGACCACCAAAACCATTGATTTTTGCCAGACCAATAAATCTTTGTATGACTCTATTTTCATCTACTGCCTACTCCCCGTGACAAGGTAATTCAATCACAAACTCCGTCCCCTCGCCCTCGCGGCTCTCAACCTTTATCTCCCCGCCGTGCTCCTTAATTATACCATAAGTAACCGCCAGACCTAAACCGGTGCCGCCTTTTTTGGTGGAATGAAAGGGCTCGAAGAGGTGAGGAAGATCTTGTTTTGAGATACCAATTCCGGTGTCT
>JBMONJ010000121.1:0-7468 GCA_049324655.1 Candidatus Omnitrophota bacterium
CGCGCCTATAGCGCGCAAGCCCCCCTTATTATTTAAAAATTAAGTTGTCAATTTTTCTTCTCTTGAGGTATAATGAGTCACCATAAAAATTAATTCCCAATGTTAGTTAATAAATGTGAGGAGGTTGTAAATGGCCACTAAGACCAAACCAGAGGTATTGAAACTGGTCAAGGAGCACAAGGTAAAATTCATCCGTTTATGGTTTACTGATGTCTTGGGTTTCTTAAAGGGGTTTGCCATTACCCCGGATGAATTAGAAGGCGCCCTGGAAGAAGGAATGGGGTTTGACGGTTCTTCTATTGAAGGTTTTGCCCGTATTGAAGAATCGGATATGATCGCCCGTCCCGATCCCGCGACATTTCAAATCATTCCTTGGCGCAAAGAGCATGCGGTGGCCCGAATGTTCTGCGATATTTATGAGCCGTCGGGAAAACCCTTTGAAGGCGACCCGCGGTATGTACTTAAGAAAAACTTAAGGCGGGCCAAGGATATGGGCTTTACCTATAATGTCGGGCCGGAATTGGAATATTTCTATTTTGCCAATTCCCAAACCACTGAGGTGCTGGATAAGGGCGGATATTTTGATTTGAATCCTCTGGATGTGGCGCAGGATTTGCGCCGGGACACTATTTTTGCCTTGGAGGCAATGGGAATTCATGTGGAGTATTCTCACCATGAAGTTGCCCATTCCCAGCATGAAATTGATTTAAGGTACACCGATGCCTTGACCATGGCTGACAATGTAATGACTTACCGGCTGACGGTAAAAGAGATCGCCCGGCAGTATGGTTATTACGCCAGTTTTATGCCTAAGCCGGTTTTCGGTATCAATGGTTCAGGTATGCATGTACACCAGTCGCTGTTTAAGGGCGATAAGAATGCCTTCTTTGATAAGAATGAGAAGTATCATCTCTCCAGGGTCGGCAAGGCTTTTACTGCCGGCCTGTTGCGCCATGTACCGGAGTTTACCTCGGTTACCAATCAGTGGGTTAATTCGTTTAAGCGATTAGTGCCGGGTTACGAAGCGCCGGTTTATATTTGCTGGGCGCAAATGAATCGCTCGGCGCTGGTGCGGGTTCCGATGTACAAACCCGGAAAAGAAAAGGCCACGCGCATTGAATTCCGCTCGCCAGATCCAGCTTGTAACCCCTACTTGGCGTTTTCCGTAATGTTAGCTGCGGGTTTGGAAGGCATTGAGAAGAATTACCACTTAGCCGAGCCGGCTAATGATAATATCTACGAGATGACTGCGGAGGAACGCAAGCGGGCTAAGATTGAGTCCTTGCCTGACGATCTTTTGGAGGCGATAAAACTTACTGAAGAGAGTGTCCTGGTAAAAAAGGCCTTGGGTGAGAAGGTCTTTAATCATTTTATCCGCAATAAGAAGATGGAATGGGATGAGTATAAGGCGCAGGTCACTGGCTATGAGCTGCAGAAATATCTCCCTATTTTGTAAGAGATTTTTATTGACAGCCTTTTAGTTTCTGCATATACTTGCCTAAAGATTAGGCACAATACAAAGATGTATTGTGAATAGGAAAAGATGGCGACAAGGGCGTCCGCCGAAGGGCGGACGCCCTTCTGTTTAAACTCAGTGTGCCTAATAATTAGGCAGTAACCTTGAATTTTGAGAAAGGAGCTCACAATGAATTTAGGCGGTTGCAAAGGCAATGATGCCTCCCGGACCTTTAACCGGTCAAAGGATGTGGTGGCCAGCTCGGGTTTATGCTCGCGCTGTATTGATGGTTGCAAGGGAAACTGTGAGGTTTTCAAATCTGCATTTAGAGGCAGGGAAGTAATCTATCCCGGACCTTTTGGCGAGGTAACTGCCGGAGCAGACAAGGATTATCCGGCGGATTATTCCCACCTTAATATTCAAGGCTACGCGCTCGGGGCCAAGGGTTTGCCCAAAGGTGTAGCGGCTAATCCGGATACTACTAAGTTCCCCGATGTGAATACCGAGACCGAATATGGCTGGGATAAAAAAGTCAAGCTGCGCGTTCCAATTTTTACCGGTGCGTTGGGTTCCACCGAAATTGCCCGTCGGAATTGGGAACACTTGGCAGTAGGTGCGGCGATTTCCGGAATTACTATTGTCTGCGGCGAGAATGTCTGCGGTATTGACCCGCAATTGGAATTGGACAAGAACAATAAGATTGTCAAATCTCCGGATATGGACCGCAGAATAGAAATCTACAAAAGATTCTATGAAGGTTATGGCGAGATTCTGGTACAGATGAATGTGGAGGATACCCGGCTGGGTGTTGCCGAGTATGTCCACAAAAAGCATAAGTTGGATACCATTGAATTAAAATGGGGCCAAGGCGCTAAATGTATCGGTGGTGAAATCAAAGTCAAGACCCTGGAGCGAGCCTTGGAGTTAAAAAAACGCGGATATATCGTTACCCCGGATCCCGGTGAGCACGCGGTGCAAGAGGCATTTAAGGCCGGGGCTATAAAGGAATTCGAAAGGCATTCCCGCTTAGGCTTTGTTTCCGAAGAAGGTTTCTTAAAAGAAATCAAACGGCTGCGGGATATCGGTTTTAAGCGCATTACCCTGAAGACCGGCGCTTATTCCCTGCGCGAACTGGCGATGGCTATAAAATATTCCTCGTCGGCAAAAGTAGATCTTTTGACCATTGACGGCGCGCCCGGCGGCACTGGGATGAGCCCGTGGCGGATGATGGAGGAGTGGGGAATTCCATCGTTCTATTTGCATTCCTTGGCTTGGGAATTTTGCGAGAAACTATCCAGGAAGAATAAGCGGGTGCCGGACATTGCCTTTGCCGGCGGCTTTTCTCTCGAGGACCATGTGTTCAAAGCCATTGCCCTTGGTGCTCCTTATGTTAAAGCCGTGTGTATGGGCCGGGCATTAATGCTGCCGGGTTTTGTCGGCAAGAATATCGGCGAATGGATAAAGAACAGTGAATTGCCTAAGACCGTATCCGAATTCGGCACTAAGCCAGAAGAGATCTTTGTTACTTATGAAGAGCTGGCAGAGAAATATGGCAAGGATATGCGGGATATCCCCTTGGGCGCAGTTGGAGTTTATACATTTTGCCAGCGCATCAAGGTTGGCTTGCAGCAATTGATGGCCGGCAGCCGCAACTTCTGCGTGGACACGATTTCGCGGCAAGACCTGATGTCGCTTACCGAAGAGGCGGCAAAGGTATCCGGCATTCCTTATGTGATGGATGCCTATCGGGCCGAGGCGGAAAAGATACTTAAAGGATAAGAAGGGTTACCAAAAGCTTAATGATATTACTTATATAAACAAATGTAAAAAAAGCACGAAGCAGTGCTACAATGACTGGACAAAGGCGTTCCTTTTTAAGGAACGCCTTTTTTTGTATCCCTACCTGCCTATTTATTAGGCAGGGGATTTCTAAAAAAATCGTTTTCGCGCTATAATATGAAAGCATTCATTATTAAGGAAGAACCGGGTTTAAGCAGCAGGCGTTACCGGGATATCATTAGGGCCATTGAAAAGCCGCTTTTGGAAGAAGCGCTGGCCGAGGCAAAGGGCAATCAATTAAAGGCCGCTAAAATCTTGGGGATTAACCGCAATACCTTGCGGACCAAGATACGAAAGTTAGGCATCAATATTCACCAGTTAAAATATGAGCCGCCAATCAATATCTGAAAACCCGGGCCTGTATCGCCGGGAATTTGAACATTCCTCCTGCGGGGTGGGTTTTGTCTGTAATATCGACGGGAAAAAGACCAACTCTGTCATCGGTCAGTCTCTGCATGTTCTTAAACGCCTTGCCCATCGGGGGGCAACCGGCGCTGATCCTAAAACCGGTGACGGCGCTGGGGTCCTCATTCAAACCCCTTATGAATTTTTTTCCAAGGTAGGCGCAGAAGCGAGAATCAAACTGCCTAAAGAAGGTGGCTACGCCACTGGCTTGGTTTTCCTACCGGTTAACAAAGCCGAACGCCGGTTTTGTAAACAGGTTTTTGCGCAGGTGATAAAAGAGGAAGGGCAAATCCTTTTGGGCTGGCGCGAGGTGCCAATTGATAATTCGGACATCGGCAAAACTGCCAAAGAGACTGAGCCGGTTATCGAGCAGCCCTTTATTGCAGCCGGCACAAAAAATAATTCATTTGAGGTGTCGTTGTATATTATCCGTAAAAGGGTGGAAAACCTTATCCGAGCCTCGGACCTAAAGCAAAAATCCTTTTTCTACATCACCAATCTTTCCAGCCGGACTTTTGCTTATAAGGGGTTACTGATGCCTGAGCAGTTGGAAAAGTTTTTTCTGGATTTGCAGGACCCGAATTTAAAGAGCGCGATTACTCTGGTGCATTCGCGTTACAGCACCAATACCTTCCCGACTTGGGATTTAGCGCAGCCCTTCCGTTTTTTGGCACATAACGGCGAGATAAATACCCTGCGCGGCAATATCAATTGGATGCGGGCCAGAGAGGGCCTTTTGGAAAACAAAAAGATTCTTCCGATTATTGTGCCCGGTGGCAGCGATTCCGCTGCCCTTGATAATATTTTAGAATTACTGGTTTTGTCCGGCCGGCCGCTTTCTTTGGCAATGTCTATGCTCATCCCTGCGGCCTGGGAACAGAATAATCTGCTCGACGGGAAAATTAGAGATTTTTATAAATTCCATGCTTGTCTGCAGGAGCCTTGGGACGGGCCGGCAGCGATTGCCTTTACTGACGGAACCATGGTAGGCGCGGTCTTGGATCGTAATGGCTTGCGGCCCTGCCGGTATCTTTTGACAAAAAATAAACAGGTAATTATGGCTTCTGAGGTTGGAGTGCTGGATATCCCAGCTGAAGAGATACTACAGTCCGGCCGGCTGGAGCCGGGAAAGATGTTCTTCATTGACACCAAAGCCGGCCGGATTATCGAAGACGAAGAGCTAAAGAATCGGCTGTCCAGCCGCCACCCTTATTCAACCTGGATAAAAAACAATTTGCTGGAACTGGAAAACCTGCCGCCGGCCAAACCACAAAAAGAAAACCTCGGCGAGACTCTGACTTTATTAAAGGCCTTTGGCTATACCCGTGAAGATCTGAAGATGAGCCTCAAGCCGATGTCCGAGAGCGGACAAGAACCAGTCGGCTCAATGGGCGATGACAAACCTCACGCGGTCTTGTCTCAAAGACCACAACTCTTGTATCGCTATTTTAAGCAGCTCTTTGCTCAAGTCACTAATCCGGCAATCGATCCGATCCGTGAAGAATTGGTGATGAGTTTGTACAGTTATTTGGGACCGGAGAAAAATCTTTTGGCGGAAACCGCGTTGCATTGCCGCCGCATATTGGTAAAGAAACCGATCTTGTCTAATCTCGAACTGGAAAAATTAAAGAGTTTACGCGTCAGGGGATTTAAGGTCAAAACGATCTCCCTGCTTTTTAAAGCGGACCAAGAGCTTAATCTGCTTAGTCGGCTTGAGCGAATTTGTGTTGAGGCCGAGCTGGCTATAAAGGCGGGTTGTAATCTGATAATTTTAAGCGACCGGGGGGCGGACCGGCAAAACGCGGCCTTGCCAGCACTGCTGGCCGTCGGTGCGGTGCACCACCATTTGGTAAGAAGGGCCTTGCGCAATCAGCTTTCCATCATTCTTGAAACTGCCGAGCCGCGCGAGGTGCATCACTTTGCCCTGCTTTTTGGATACGGCGCGGATTGCGTAAATCCCTATTTGGCCTTTGCGGCAGTCAGGCAGTTGGTTAAAGAGAAGGAAGTGTCTTGGGATTTTGCTACCGCAGAGCATAATTATTTGAAAGCCGTAGAAAAAGGAATCTTAAAGATTCTCTCTAAGATGGGAATTTCGACCTTGCAGAGTTATAAGGGCGCGCAAATATTTGAGGCGATAGGATTAGGTGAAGAAGTGATTAGCCGCTGTTTTGACGGCACGGCCTCGCGCATCGGTGGAGTCAGCCTGAATATCATTGCCCAAGAAACCATTTTACGGCATAAAGAGGCGTTTAAACAATGCCCCTCCGCCACAGTTTTACTGTCAACCGGCGGGGTCTATCAATGGAAAAAAGGCGCAGAGTTTCATCTTTGGAATCCTGACAGTATCGCTGCCTTGCAGGATGCGGTGTGGAATGAAGATTATGCGAAATTTTTGGAATTTTGTCGGTTTATTGATGATCAGAGTCAAAATCCAACTACGCTGCGCAGGGTGTTAAAATTCAATCCGCGGACTCCTATCGCCGTCCAGGAGGTTGAGCCGGTGGAAGATATTGTGCGGCGCTTTGCCACTGGCGCGATGAGCTTCGGCTCGATAAGTAAAGAGGCGCACGAAACCATTGCCATTGCGATGAACCGGCTTAAAGGAAAATCCAATACCGGCGAAGGCGGCGAGGACCCGGCGCGATTTTCGCCATCACCCAATGGTGATTCAACGCGTTCGGCGATTAAACAGGTTGCCTCTGGGCGTTTTGGCGTAAACACCAATTATCTGGTTAATGCCGATGAGATACAGATAAAGATTGCCCAAGGCGCCAAGCCCGGAGAGGGAGGTCAACTGCCAGGACACAAGGTAAGTGCCATTATTGCCCGCACGCGTTTTACTACGCCCGGCGTCACTTTGATTTCTCCTCCGCCGCATCACGATATCTACTCCATCGAAGATCTGGCGCAATTGATTTTCGACTTAAAGAATGTTAATCCCAAAGCGCGCATCAGCGTAAAATTGGTTTCAGAAATTGGCGTAGGTACGATTGCCGCAGGCGTGGCCAAAGGCCATGCGGATATGATTTTAATTTCCGGCGCCGATGGCGGCACCGGGGCCTCGCCTTTAAGCTCTATCCATAACGCGGGATTGCCGTGGGAGTTGGGACTTGCAGAGACTCATCAGACCTTAGTAATGAATGATTTGAGGAGCCGGGTGCGTTTGCAGACCGACGGCGGAATGCGCACAGGTCGGGATGTAGCTATAGCCGCACTTTTAGGCGCTGAGGAATTCGGATTTTGCACCGCAGTATTGGTTGTCTTGGGTTGTGTAATGCTGCGACACTGTCATTTAAATAATTGCTCGGTGGGCGTGGCAACGCAGGATGAGGTCCTGCGCAAAAGATTTCGCGGCCGGCCCGAATATATCGAGACCTATTTTAGATTTATTGCCCGGCAATTGCGGGAGATTATGGCGAGCTTAGGAGTCAGGACGCTGGATGAAATGATTGGCAGAACCGATCTTTTGACGGTTAATCAAAAGATTCTTCCTTGGAAGGCCAAGGCCCTGGATTTCTCAGCCTTGCTTTATAGGCCCAAAGTTGCGGCAACAGTAAAGACTCGTTGCGTAATTGCCCAAGACCATCGCCTTGACGGAATACTAGACCGGAAATTAATCGCCAGGGCCAAACTCGCGTTGGCAGAAGGCAGGACAGTGAGATTGGAGATGCCTATTAAAAACACTGATCGTACTACTGGGGCTATGCTTAGCGGTCAGCTTTGCCAGCAGCACGGTGAAGCAGGCCTTCCCGTAGATACCATTTTCTG
>JBMONJ010000122.1:0-7361 GCA_049324655.1 Candidatus Omnitrophota bacterium
CCCGGAGAGCCGGATAACAAGATATGCTCTAACTGCTCTTTACGCTTTTGGGCCGCGGTCAGGGCAACTTTAAGATTATCAACAATCTCCCGCTGGCCAATGAATTCGTCCAATTTCGCGGGCCTAAGCGAAATATTGACAATCTGCTCGTCGTCAGTTTCCTGCGCCAGTATCAGTCTTTGGCGTTCTTCGTTCATAGGGAGCAATGTTTTTCTTGTTGCGTAAGACTTCAATTTCTCCAAAAGAATGCTTTTGCACCACTAAAATTTCCTTAAGCCGGATAAGCTCCAAGATGGCCAAGAAGGTAGCCACGATTTCCATCTTGTTCTTGGCCTTGATAAAAAACTCGTTTAACTGTAAGCGCGGAGCATCCAGCAATAAATGCAGGATGTCGTGAATCTTATTCTCGACGGTAAACTCATCCTTGATGACCTCGTAAAAGATTTCCCGCGGGATATCCTTTATGGCCGTGTTTAAGGCGCTAATCAAATCAAAGAGGTTGGCCTCAAAATAGACCTCATTATCTATCTCGACCTTTTCTGATGGCGCAACCGTAGGCCGGACAAAGAAATCCTGCCGGGCAACTTCGCGCGCTCGTAAATCCTCGGCGATTTCTTTAAACTTTTTGTATTCCAAAAGCCGGCGCACCAGCTCGTCGCGCGGGTCCTCCTCTTCTTCCTCTTGCGCGGCATTCTCCTGCGGCAGGAGCATCTTGGATTTTATCTGCAAGAGGGTAGCGGACATAACCAAGAAATCCCCGACGACATCCAAGTTGAGCATCTTCATCAGCTCGATATACTGCAGATACTGCTCAGTCACCTGCGCGATAGGGATATCGTAGATATTTATCTCGTCCTTTTTGATAAGATACAGTAAGAGATCCAACGGCCCCTCAAAAACCTCAAGCTTTAGCTTATAAGACATTTTTAAATCCCAATAACCAATTTCCAAATCACAAACAAATTCCAATTACCAAAATCACAATGACCAAAACTTGGGTTTGTAATTTTGTGGTTTGTATATTGTGTATTACCTAAATACTGCTTTCTTTACTTCTTCCATTGTCTGTTGCGCAACCGCGGCTGCCTTCTTGGCGCCGGCGTCGAGAATCTCCTTAAGTTTACTTTTATCCTTTAAAAGCCCGGCGCGTTTTTCCTGAATGGGTGCAAGAATTGCGATTATCTTTTCCGACAAAATCTTTTTACACTCGGTGCAGCCGACTTTTGCGTGGCGGCACCAGTCGTCTACTTCTTTTTTCATTTCCGGCGCAAAAGAGGCAAAATAGCTGCGCACATTGCAGGCCTCGGGATGACCGGGATCGGTCTTGCGAATTCGTTTGGGATCGGTAATCATATTGCCGATTTTTTTCTTTACTGTCTCCGGCGGGTCGGACAAGTCCACCGTATTCTTGTAACTCTTGCTCATCTTTCTTCCGTCGAGACCTAAGAGCCGCGGCACCTCAGTTAAAACTGCCTGCGGGTCAGGAAAGATATTTTTCTTATAAAGATGATTGAACCTACGGGCAATCTCACGGGTAATTTCCAAATGAGGAAGCTGGTCATTGCCGACGGGAACCGCGCTCGCCTTGTAAACCAAGATATCCGCAGCCTGCAACACCGGATAACCCAAGAAGCCGTAAGTATGCAGCTCGCGGTTTTTTATTTCCTGCAGCTGCTCTTTATAAGTGGGACAGCGCTCTAACCAACCCAAAGGCACAAGGCAGGAGAAATACATAAACAGCTCCAGATGCCCCGGCACCTGCGACTGAATAAAGGTGGTGGACTTCTGGGGGTCAAGGCCGCAGCTTAACCAGTCAACCACATTATCCAGCGCGTATTCGCTTAAATGCGAGCTGTCTTCGTATTCGCTCATTAAGGCGTGCCAGTCCGCCACCATAAAGAAGCAGTCGTAATCTTCCTGCAGCTTGACCCAGTTCTTTAAGGCGCCGACCAGATGGCCCAAGTGCAATTCTCCCGTCGGTCTCATACCGCTGAGTAGTCGTTTACGCATATGCTCAAACCTTATAATAAAATAGTCATACAATAGTCATACCATTGTCATACAATCGTCAAACAATCGTATGACAATGGTATGACAATCTTATTCCAACTTCCTCGCGATCTTCTCAATCGTATACGCCTCGACGAGGTCGCCGACAGTAATTATTGCGATTTCAGAAGCTCGCAAGTCTTTTCTATATTATCTACATTTTCGTAAATGCGCCTTACGGGTTTAAGTTCGGCCCCCGGATAGTAAAAAATGATCTCTTGTATCAAGTCCTCTAATAAATTTATTGCGAACAAGGCAGAACGTGTCTCTTCTAAGGCGCTCGTCTTTAAGGTAGAAACATATGAACCGTCTTTCTGGTAAAATTGTTTCACCCTCCCAAGTAATTCTTTGATTTTGAGAACCACTTGACCTATTTCATTATCCTTCAACTGGGTTTTGGAATATAAGAAATCTAGGCAATAGGTGATTTTGGCTATCTCTTCCAATGAGTTATTGGCATTTATATAACTCAAAAGATACACCAGCCAAAAATTGGCATTCGTCGGCGCCCGATTTAAGTTATCCGAGATAAAACAAACCTTAAAGAAGCTATCCAAGTCCTTGGGGATAATTTTGAGAATTTTATTCTCGTCCACCACCTCCTGAAGCAAATGAGAAAGCTTATCTTTAGTAATATCAATAAACTCGTGCTGAAAGTTAAGAATAAAATTCTTGGCAAGAATAATGTTGCATAGATTTTTTAAAACCGGATCCGACTTAAGAGACCCTTCAAACCTCTCTGCCGGCACTCTAAAGGCGTCAACCCTCCAAGCCTCCACCATGCCGATTTTCCCGGTCTTCATAATCCATTGCGTATCAAATATCGCATACTTTACCATCGGCTTATGAATATATAAGAACAATTTATCGTCTCTGGGCTTCAGCGATTTCCCTTCTTTTTTGGCAACTTTGGAAACCTTGAAATCGTAAAACTCCAACCCTTCCTTCTCGGCATATTGGAATTCAATCTTTATTTCCCGGTCTGCGACCCGAGCGACAAAATCCGGCTCTCTGGATATGCTTCCGTTCCTCAAGAACCATAAGAATTTATCGGCGCCTGATTTCTCGACGACAACCTTTTCTTTCGGGAATTGCTGTTTTAATTTATTCTCCAGCCATTTCCATACTTCCAGTTCGGCAATGGCCTTCTTTTTCATATCCTTTCGGTATTCCAGGTAAGAACGCGACTTTATGCTGCTGGCCTGGGCGTAGCTGGTCTTTCTGTCTTGCATGTTTCTCGCCATTACCATAGCTTGGTTTGATAATTCTTTAACCCTTGCAGGGCATTGCTGGCGATTGCAGGGTGAATCTCATACCCAACCCCGTTTCGTTTCAAATCCGTCGCGGCCAGAAGCGTAGTCCCTGAGCCGAGAAAAGGGTCAAGCACCGTTTCTCCGATATAACTAAAGGCCTTTATCAATCTATAGGGCAGCTCATAAGGGAAAGGCGCCACATGATTTCGCCGGTCGCCGCTGCCTTGCGGTTTCATCAGCCAGACATCGCTCTTTTTTATCGAAAGCCAAAATTCCTTATCCAATTTTGATTGCTCTTTCTGTTCCTTAGTTAAATGGGAATATTTGTTTGACTTGTCGCCATTGGGCTTATCAAATTCCAAAATAAATTCATGCATGTTATTGATAAGAATTCCGCCCGGATAAGGATAGGTTCCAAAATGCGCCCTGACAGCATTAGTCTTATGCCACACGATATCCCGCTTGAATATAAATCCTATTTTTTCGCAAACCTCAATTGTCCTTCCTGTCAGATTAAGTGTTCTAAAGCCGCCGTTCTCGAGTCGTATGGGTAAATTCATTATATTGATAAATATCTTCCTGCCGGCAGAAAGGACCCGATAAACCTCTCTCCAGACTTCACTGATTTTCTCAAACCATTTATCGACGTCATGAATGTTGCCGAGATCATTGTCGACTGATTTACGGGAATACATCTTCGTGTCGAAATAGGGAGGCGAGGTAACCATTAAATGGACACTGTCGTTTTTCAAATCGTCCATTTTCATAGAATTCTTTACGTATATCTTTTGAGTAACACCGTTTACCTTGATAATATTAGTTTTCTCAACGGCATTTTCTATCTTGGGAGTCGACCTTAAAACATATTGGCAGTTTTCTAACGCTTTCAGGTCAAAGCGCATTTGTCCGCTGGCGGCAATCTGCGCCTTAACCAAATGTTTATTGGCAAGATGATGAAGCGCGCTAACTGAGATGTCCAAGTACTTGGCGGCCTCTATTGCCGACAGGTAAGTTCGGTCCTTATAGTCTTTAGGAATAACCTTTATCATTTTTACCGAATTAACACTGATAAAAATTAGATTAACACAGATACGGCTTTATCTGTGTTCATCGTTTTTCTTATCTGAGTTCATCTGAGTTCTTATTCCAACTTCCTCGCGATCTTCTCAATCGTATACGCCTCGACGAGGTCGCCGGCCGTTAAAGAAAATCCCGCGACGGTAAGCCCGCACTCAAATCCCTCGGCGACTTCGCGCACATCGTCTTTGAAGCGTTTTAAAGAGCCTAATTTCCCTTCAAAAACCACCTCGCCATTACGCACCACATCAATATTTGCGCTGCGGTTTATCTTCCCTTTGACGACAAAACAACCTGCTACCTCGCCGGCTTTGGTGAGCTTAAATATTTGCCTGACCTCGACGCGGCCTAAAAATTCTTTCTTTAGTTTGGGCTCTAACAATCCCTCGAGCGCCGCCCGGATATCGGCAATGGCGTCATAAATAATCCGGTAAGTTCGGACATCTACGCCTTCCTTGGCGGTCTTTTCCTTGGCCGGCTCATCCATTTCCACCTGAAAACCAATAATTACCGCGTTGGAGGCTGCGGCCAAAACCACATCCGAGGTATTAATGGTGCCAATGGCGCTGTGGATTATCAACAGCTGAACCTCGGCGCTGGATATCTTCTTTAATGAATCTTCCAGCGCCTCCAGCGAACCTTGCACATCCGCCTTCAAGATGATCCTGAGTTCCTTTACAGCCCTGCCTTCTTTTATCTGCGCGGACAAATCCTCCAGGCTTAAACGCGCCGTGGGCTGCAAGCGACTCTGCCGAGACAGCTCCTGGCGTTTTAAATTTATTTCCCGCGCCTTCCTTTCATCTTCAACCACATAAAATTTCTCGCCGGCCTCAGGCACGCCGGAGAGACCCAGAATCTCGGCGGGCTGTGCGGGCCCGACGAAGGTCATCGCTGTCTGACGGTCGTTAAACATTGCCCGTACTTTGCCGTAATAATTTCCGCAAATGATAATGTCGTTCAAATGCAAGGTTCCGTTTTGCACGATAACCGTGGCAACCGGACCGCGGCCCTTAGAAAGCTTAGCCTCCGCCACCACGCCCGAGGCTTTACGCTGGGGGTTGGCTTTTAATTCTAACATCTCGGCTTCCAAGAGAATCATTTCTAACAAAGAATCAATGCCCACGCCAGTCTTGGCAGAAACCCCGACGGTAATGGTCTTGCCGCCCCAGTCCTCGGATAGAAGATCTAACTCGCCTAATTGCTTTTTAACCCGGTCTGGTTCAGCCTGCTGACGGTCAATTTTATTTAAGGCCACAATAATCGGCACTCCGGCAGCGCGCGCGTGATCAATGGCCTCCTTGGTCTGGGGCATAACTCCCTCGTCGGCTGCTACTACTAATACCACGATGTCAGTAATATCTGCGCCGCGCGCGCGCATTGCGGTAAACGCCTCGTGGCCGGGAGTATCTAAGAAAGTTATAGTGCCCTTTTTAAAATTGACCGCGTAAGCACCAATATGCTGGGTTATACCGCCGTGCTCTTTCTCGGCAACGCTGGTTTTTCTTATCGCATCCAAAAGCGAGGTCTTGCCATGATCAACATGGCCCATAAAGGTTACCACCGGCGAGCGATGCACCAAGGCTGCCTTGTCTTCCTCTCTCTCAAAGGCCTCGACGAGCTTTTCCTCCTGAGTGGGAAGTTTGCGCACGGTAAAGCCAAAGACTGCGGCGACTTTGTTCACGGTTTCCTCGTCGAGCGAAGAGTTGATGTTGACAAAAATTCTCGAATCAAGCAGTTGTTTAATGATGACACTGGGCTTAACCTGCAGCTTGACCGCCAAATCTTTTAGTGGAATGGGAAAATCCGCTGCGATTTCCTTAAGGGCGGCAACCGTCGGCTGCGGGAGAGGCGCAGCAGGAGGCTCGGGTTTTTTGACTGGCGGCTTGGGAGGCGCTGGCGGCGTAACCGCAGGCTTTGCCGGCGGTGAGACCATCTTTTTCTCGATGGGAACTGGTTTGACCGCGGCCTTCTTTAATACCAGCGGCTTCTTTTTTACCTCAACTTTTTTTACTGGCTTGACTGCCTTGGTTGGCTCTTTCTTGGGGGCTGGCTTGACTGCTGCCTTGGCTGGCTCTTTTTTGACTGGGGGTTTGGCAGCCGCCTTCGCAACCTCTTTAGCTGTGGGCGAAGGCGGCGACTTTTTAAACTCGGTCCTTAAAATGGCGACTACCGACTCGCTCAAATCGTCCTTGGCCTTTATACGCAGGGATTTTAATTTATCAATCACCTGCTGCTTGGTAGCCTTCAATTCTTTTGCCAACTCAACCAGTAGCATCTTTTGATTGCTCCTTGATAATCCTCTTGGCTGAGGCGATAACCTTCTGCGCCTTCTTTTCGCCCACGCCCTTTACTGCAGTCAATTCCTCTACGCTGCTTTCCGCGATCTTGGTGATATCGGAAAAACCTGCTGCTTCCAATGCTTGGGCCATTTTTTCTCCCACGCCCTCAAGGGAGGTAAGCGCGATCTCCGCAGCAGCTGGCGCCGCTTCTCTTTTTTCTGCAAGCTCCTCAGCAGCCTTTAACTCGGCCTTGCTGTGGATGTTTAATTCCCAACCGACCAATTTGGATGCCAAGCGTACATTCTGTCCGTGCCGGCCAATGGCCAGAGAAAGCTGGTCGTCGTCAACAATGATATCCGCCTTTTGATTGGCCTTATCAAGGCGGATCTCGGAAATCTTTGCCGGGCTTAGAGCTGCGGTAATATATTCGCGCATATCATCCGAATAGCGGACAATGTCGATTTTTTCGCCGTGCAGCTCGGAGACAATATTTTTGACCCGCGAACCGCGCATTCCCACGCAGGCGCCCACCGAGTCAACCTTTTCGTCCTTGGATAAGACGGCGATTTTGGTGCGCTCGCCCGCTTCACGGGAAATTGATTTTATCTCGACGATAGATTCATAGATTTCCGGCACTTCCAGCTCGAATAATTTTTTTACAAAATTATGGTGGGAGCGGGAAAGGATGACATGCGGTCCTTTG
>JBMONJ010000123.1:0-7350 GCA_049324655.1 Candidatus Omnitrophota bacterium
GCAGCAGAGTTTTGCCAAGGACGGCGATTTAGTGGTAGCCCTGATGGGCGATGAGGCCACGATAAAAATCTTCCGTAATCGCAAAGAGCGCACTTGGCTGGAAGCGGCCAACAAACAATACCCGCCTGTCCATAAAGAGTTTTCCATAATCGGCAGGGTCTTTGCCGTCATAAAACAGTATGTTTAATTCCGAAGCGCGCTGGGACAGAGAATTGCCAGGTAAAGAGGGAGGTCAGCTTAATGAGCCTATCCGGGTAGGAGCGTGGTTTGAATGCGGCAAGATCATCCCGCAGGTATTTTTCTGGAACCATAAGCCCTACAAGATCGACCGGGTGAATTTCTTCTGGCAGGCGCGCCAGGGCAGAGAAGTGATTAGTAATTTCAGCGTGCAAACTTCCGGCGGTTCGTATCAAATCTCCTTCAATAATTATTCCTTAAGCTGGCGGCTCAATAAAATACTCTAAAGATTCGGTGATGTTTATGCATTTGGATATGGACGCCTTTTTCGCGTCCATTGAGCAGGTCGTTAACCCTAAGTTCAAGGGCAGGCCGTTGATTGTGGGGTCGCGGGATAGAAAATTCCATACCGTGGTCTGCGCTGCCTCTTATGAAGCCAAGGCCTTGGGTATTGACTCGGGTATGTCTACACAGGAGGCCTTAAAAATTTGTCCTTATGCCGAATTTGTGGCCGCGGATTCTACCCGTTATGTTTATACCTCGCGCAAGATTTTCGAGCTGCTTCAGGGCTTTAGCCCGGAGGTTGAGTATGCATCAATCGATGAGTTTGTCTTGAATCCCGGCGGCCTTGAGCTTATCTTTGGGCCGCCGGAGGTAATGGCCAAGAAAATAAAGGAAAGGATAAGGCAGGAGTTTTCTCTGACTTGTTCCATTGGCATTGCGTCCACCCGGATACTGGCTAAATTAGCTTCTAAATTGGATAAGCCGGATGGCCTGTTTATTATTGAAAGGCCGGGCCTTTTAGAGGTGTTAAAAGACACCCCGGTTGAAAAGCTCTGCGGCATAGGCCCGGCCTTAAAACTTGGCCTGAATAATCTGGGTATCTTAAGTTGTCTTGATCTTTTTCGTACTCCGCAGAAGGTATTGACAGAGCGCTTTGGCAAGGTCGGTTTGTGGATGTATGAGGCCGTGCGTCTGCATGATAAGGATTATCCGGTAGAGGCGGCAGAAGGTCCTAAAACGCTGCCAAAATCAGTTGGCCATTCATATACCTTACCGCAGCCGATAAGCCAGAAAACCGCAGTTTTTGCTTGGGTTAGGATGCTTTGCGAGATGGTTAGCGAGCGCCTGCGCCGCCAGAATTTAGAGGCAAAAACCGTATATTTATGTCTTAGCGGCAACCATAGCCGAATCTCGCGGCAAAATACTTTTCCAACCGCCACCAATGACGGCCAAGAGATCTATGCGCGTTGCCAGCAGCTCCTAACGACAAATAATTTCTCCCCTTGCCAGACCCGTTTTGTGGCCGTCATCACCAGCAAGCTTAATTCTTGCCAGCGCCCTTTTCTCATCAATGAGTTAAACAGGAGGGAGGCCTTAGCCGCAGCCGTAGACCGTATTAATGGTCGTTTTGGCGAATGGACGGTCTTTCCCGCGGCCTTGACCCGGCTTCGGTAAATTCCGGTAAATCTCAGTAAAAATCCCACAAAAACCGCCAGAAAGCGCAAGCAAACCGCGATTAATCATTGTCTCAAGTAACTTCCAGTAAGTTTGTCCGGGCTTTTCCACAGGAAATTTCCAAATTATGCTAATTCCTTACCTATAAACCGCTTAGGCTGTGGTTTCTCAATACGCTGAAGTTAACATAAGACTTATTATAGGAAATAAGCCAAAGGACGGAAAACTAAAGATTTTTGCAAATTCTTGGTTTTTGTTCTATAATTTGCAGTATGGAGATCCGCCAAAGAACCGAACAAAGAAAGCTCTTG
This sequence comes from Candidatus Omnitrophota bacterium, assembly GCA_049324655.1. Lineage (GTDB taxonomy): Bacteria > Omnitrophota > Gorgyraeia > JAUYCX01 > JBMONJ01 > JBMONJ01. The sequence continues at coordinate 1,947 of JBMONJ010000123.1, forward strand.
GTTCCGGCGCTGCGTCAGTCCTTAAATATCCTGACGCTTCCCCTGCCCGATCTTAAAATCCTTATTGACGAGGAGCTGGAAGATAATCCGCTTTTGGAGGATTATTTGTCGTCACTCTCCCCTACTGTCTGGGCTCCGGCCGCTGGCGGCGATAACGAGCTTGCACTTTCTCTGCAGGCGAAAAGCGTCTCGCTTCAGGATGTCTTGCTCCGACAGTTAGGGATGTTTGCCGAAACCGATGAAGAGCTTAAAGTCGGTCGGGAGATCATCGGCAATCTTAATGATGACGGCTATCTTGAAGCTGACCTTGAGGAGTTGGCAGTTGCTTCGGGCGTGCCCATTGAAAAGGCTGAGGCGGTATTAAAGCTTATCCAGAGTTTTGACCCTCCCGGTGTTGCCTGCCGCAGCGTTGCGGAATGCCTGATAATCCAGTTAGGATTATCCGGAGAGCTTGACCCTTTAGCAAAAAACATTATTGAGCGCCACCTTCAAGACCTCGCCAAGAAAGACTTTACGCATATTGCCAAAGCGCTTAAGGAGCCATTAGAGAAGGTCTTAAAGGTTATCGAACGGATAACCAAGCTTGACCCCAAGCCTGGCCGGGGCTTTAACAGGGATTATGTCCAGTACATCATCCCGGATATCACCATTAATGAAGAATCCGACGGACTAAAAATAACCATTAATAATGAAGAGCTTCCCGCCTTAAGGATTAACAGCAATTATCTTAAGATGCTTAAAAGTCCCGGCCTTGATGAGGCGACCCGGAAATTTCTTACCGATAAGCTGCAGGGCGCGCAGGAATTATTGCGGGCAATAACCAGGCGTCAGGAAACCCTAAAGAAGGTGGTCGCGATAATCGCGGAAATCCAAGGCGAGGCGATGCGTAACGGAATGGCATACCTTCATCCTCTCACTTTTCACGAGGTGGCCCAAAGGATAAATATGCACGAATCTACGGTCTGCCGGGTGGTGATGAATAAATATGTCCGTATCCCCGGAGGCACGGTGGCCTTACGGGATTTTTTCTGCAGTCACATCCATTCCGACGGCGGTGAGGCGGTGTCGGCCAATCGGGTAAAGGGTCTTATAAAGGAATTAATTGAGAATGAGGATCCGGTGAATCCTTTAAGCGACGAGGCGATTTTAAAGCGGCTTAAACAGGAAGGCTTACATCTGGCGCGGCGCACGGTCGCCAAATACCGAGAGGAATTAAAGATTCTTTCAACAGTTTACCGCCGGCAGAAATAGCGGTTGGCCTCTATCGCGTCATTGCCTGACTGACCAAATCCACTAACTTGTTCATCATATTGAGGCTGTTGTAATCAAATCTCTGCGCTGAGCTTCTTAAAGCCCCCAAATTCATTACTCCCACTATCCTGTTCTGCGCCCTTAACGGGAATACCATTGAGGAGCGGATATCTGGGCGGTTAAGATACGGCCTTATCCGGTTATCATCGGTCTTATCGTCTATCAGAAAGGATTTACCTTCCTGCACTGCAAGTCCGGCTATGCCGTAGCCGGGAGTTACCCGGGTCCTCCTTACCACATCGTCGGGAAGGCCTCTTGAAGAATGAATAGTCAGGATGTTCTTGACTTGATCGAAGAACATTATCGAACCAATGTCCGCGCCGGAAATCTGGAAGGCGACATCCAAAAGCGAATTTAACAGCCGTCCCAGTTTAGGCAGTTCAAGGGTGATGGCTATTTCCCGCTGCTGCATTGCATTCTGGTAGGCGAGCTTTAGGGTGTATTCGCTTACATCCTTTACCAGCTCAACCAAGGCGCGCGCGCTGTCAAAAGACGTCACCTTGATTTCCAAGATGAGACCCCACAAGGTTTCCAAATCTAAGGCTAAATCCTGCGCCAGTTTAAGATAGCCCTCTTTGGGTTTACGGGAAACTAAGATTAGCGGACCGATTAAAAGATAACCCATTGCCGAGTCATTTGCGCCGACCCTTAAGGGAGCGAGGAAATTATGCATTCCCTCTGGACAGGAAAAACTTAAGTTTTTGTCCACCACACCCTTTCCGCCCAAGAAAGTTGGCAGGCAGGTTTTGGCGCACTTTAAGAGCGATTCGCTACACAGGCGGGGAAGATTACTGGGCTGGGTGATGGGATTTCCGGATGCGTCCACGGTGCGTAGACTCACCCCGGTTACCGCGGAGAAATTATTCTGAATCTTTTGCCAAGCTTCAAGATCAATGATGTCGCGAAGCGACAGCCAGTGATGCGGTCTATTTTCTGCCATTATCTTTTAAGAGTCCGTACTTCTGCATCTTTTTATAAAGGGTGGTCCGGTTTATTCCCAAGGAAGAAGCGGCCTTATTGCGATTCCATTCTACCGCGTCCAAGGCCTTAATGATCAAATCTTTTTCCGGGTTTTGCAGAGCGTCTTTTAATTTTAAGCCATTCCCATTGCCGTTTTCAGTCTTGGGATAATGCAGGAATTCCGGTAGGTCTTCGGGATTGACGGTATTCCCCTTACAAAGAATGATCGCCCTTTCAATAACATTCTCCAACTCGCGAATATTGCCCGGCCAGTTATAATCCATTAAAATCTGTAAAGCGGCATCTGATATCCCTTCGACTTTTTTGCTCAGATGCCGGCTGTGCTTGCGGATAAAATCAGTGATTAAAAGCGGGATGTCCTCTTTGCGCTCTCTTAAGGGCGGGATCTCAATAGAAATGATATTCAGCCGGTAATAGAGGTCTTTGCGAAACTTATTTTGGGCAATAAGCTCCTCGAGCTTCTGATTGGTGGCAGCAATCACCCGCACATCCACCTTGATAGTTTTATTGTCTCCCACCCTCTCGAATTCCCCCTCCTGCAGCGCGCGCAAGAGTTTTACCTGCAGGGCCGGGGAAAAGGCGTCAATCTCGTCGAGGAAAATCGAGCCGCCGTCCGCCAGCTCAAAGCGGCCGGGCTTATCCTTTATTGCGCCGGTAAAGGCCCCTTTTACATGGCCGAACAATTCGCTTTCCAGAAGGGTCTCGGAAAGCGCGCCGCAGCTTATCTCCACAAATGGCTTGTCCCTTTCTAATTCATTGCATTTATGAATGGCGTGGGCAATCAGGCGTTTGCCAGTGCCGCTCTCTCCGCTTATCAACACGGTCGCCCTGGTCGAGGATATGGCCTCAATCAGGCCGTAAATCTTCTGCATCTTTTCATTCCTGCCCACGATGTCGCAGAAAGAATCCCGGCGCTGGGACAAGAGTTGCTCTTTGAGACGCAGGTTTTCTTCCTGCAGCCGGCGCTGGTTAATCAGCCGCTCCAGCACGATTTTTATTTCGCTGTCCACAATAGGCTTGGTGATATAGTCAAAGGCGCCGTCCTTCATTGCCTCGACGGCATTTTCAATGCTGGCGTAACCGGTAACCATAATCATCGGGGTTAAGGGGAATAAATTCTTAACCTCTTTTAAAAGCTGCAGGCCATCCATCTGCGGCATCTTGACATCGCTGATAATCACATCCGCAGTGTACTTCTTTAAAATGTCCAGCGCCTCTACTCCGTTGCTGGCTGAGCTTACCGTGTAGCCGGAAAGGGTCAACAGCTCGCTTAAGGAGCGCCGGATTAGCGGCTCGTCGTCTACCACCAAGATATGTCGGGCGTGGGAATTCATTTGATTTCTAAAAGAAATTTGCGCGGAATTAAAACGCTAAAGGTACTGCCGCGCCCTAAGCAGCTCTTAACCTCAATCTGGCCTTCGTATTTATTGATTATCTCTTTACAAATCGCCAGGCCCAATCCCGTTCCCTTGTCAATACTCTTGGTGGTAAAAAACGGCTCAAAGATGCGCGGTTGGATTTCCTCTGGCACGCCTATGCCGGTATCTTTGAAACTGATTTGCATTCCTATCTCTTTAAGCTGCGTGATAATTTCCAGGGTGCCGCCCGTTGGCATTGCCTCAATTGCGTTTCTGAGAATATTCATCACCACATGCGACATTCCAAAATCCAAAATCTTAGGCAACCCGCTTTGAAAGTTGCGGATTATCTTAATATTGCCGTTAAGTTTATGCTTGAGGGTTTCAAGGCATTCGTCAATGATGACGGAGATGTCCGAGTGGCGTTTAAACTTTCCGGCACCGGTGTTGACAAAGTGCGAGAATTCCAAAAGAGATTTGGTGGTATTGGCAATGCGGTCAAGACCCTTCTTTATCTCCAGCATATATTCCCGGGCAATGGAGTTGTGCTCTAACTGGGCAGTCAGGATATTGGCAAAACGAATAACCCCATCCAAGGGGTTATTTACTTCGTGGACCACGCCGGCAGCGAGTTTTCCCACCGAGGCGTATTTTTCTAAGAGGGCCTTTTGTTTGCGGATATCGACGAGACAGGAAACATAACGGCAAATGGCGCTTGCGCATTCCAAGTCTTTCTCGGTGAAAGGACGGCCGTCGGATTTGTCAGCGATATTAATGAGACCTAAAAGTTCCTCACAGTTAGATAGTGGAATAGAAATAAAAGATTTGGTGTGATAATGGGTAAAGCCATTGCGCCGGAAGCGGCTGTCCTTGTCGATGTTTTTTACCAAGACGGGTTTTCTTAAATTGGCGACCTTGCCGGAAATCCCCTCTCCTACTCTACGCTTGATGCCGGTTATTTGCATATTGCCACAGTTACAAAAGGAGTCGAGGATTAGTTCGTTATTCGCCGGGTCAAAAATGAACAGGGAGCCGCACTCGGCTCCCGTTAAAGACATTATGTCTTTGAGTGCTTCATTAAAGAGGCCGTCAGGGTTATTCGGCGGGTTTACTTCCTTGGCTTGCTGCATCTTTTTCCAATTTTTTGAGTTGTTCCGTGGCTGGCTTGAGGAGCGGGCTCTTAGGGTATTCCTTTATCAGAACTTGCAAAGTCTCAATGGCCTTGGTGCGATTTTTAAGCTGCTGGTCGTAAATCATTGCCACGCCAAACATAATCCGGTCAGTATTTACCTTGTCTTTGTATTTCTCGATGATTGCGTTAAAAGCGCGGATGGCATTCTGCCATTCTTTCATTGCCACATAACAATGCGCAGCCAAGCCTTCGGCATTCAGGGCGAGCGGCGTATTGGGATGTTCGGCAGCGAGTTGTTTATAGTGGATTACGGCCTGACGAAAGGCCTCGACCATTTTTTCCGGGTCATATTTTATTTGATAATGAATGGCGATATAAATGGGGATATCCATTCCCCGTAAGGTCAAGGGATAGTCCTGCTCGATTTTTTTATACTGCTCCAAAGCCGCCTGCCAGTTGTCCTGTGCCTCGTAGGAGTTACCGATTAAAAATAAGGTTTCGGCCAAGACGCCGGGGAGTTCGCGGTAAGATGACAACATAGTTTTAAGATAGGCGCGCGCCTTTTCATAGTCTTTCTTAATCATATAAAGGCGCGCGACATTAAACTGCGCCTCCAAGGCCA
>JBMONJ010000124.1:0-7344 GCA_049324655.1 Candidatus Omnitrophota bacterium
CGAGAAATCCGCCAAAGACCATGACCTGTGGATAGAGCCGGGCGAAAGGGTGGAGCTGCCCACAATGTTCCAGTTAAAGCAATTATACCGTCAGTATCTTGCCCGCTTGGGAGTGGATGAAAACGGCGTGCCGATTAAGGCCTATCGCATCAATCCCTTTACCAAGGAAATCGCGTATTATTATAAAGAGCTGCCGCGGGGGATTAAGTGGCAGAAGTGGTTAGTCAGCGAAGGGACCACGACCTATCCGCGGCTTACCTTGGCGCCGGTTGACCCGCGCTACGAAGCCGGGCGGCGTTTGGACAGGGAAATGGGTTATTGGATAGTGGGCTATCCGCTAAGCGAGGTGGAGAAAGATATCTGGTTTAACTGTGCCCTGACGCCGCAAGAAGAGGCCAATACTGCCGCCATCTTGGTCGCGGCCTCCCGGGATACCACCGAGTCGGGATTTATCAAGGCCCTGACTGCGCAGGAATTAACCCGGATTAAATTCGATTCATTAAAGACCACGATTACCGTGGGACTCTTTGGTGATAATATCAAGGTATATAAGAATGTGCCGGTAGTGACCGATACCCATTTCGTGGGCCAGGACGGCATCGGATTCATTTTCAAGAAGCGCGGTCCGGTACCTTATGCCCGCTTGGACCTCGAAGGCCAGAATTATTATTTCGATACTCTTGAGGAGGCGCGCCGGGTGCCAGTGGTGGAAATGGCCAACAATGATTATATCAAGATTGGATATCGCAACACCCGCAGCGGTGCAGTTGACAGCGTGATGATTGCTCCAGAGGAAGGCCTGCTGCCGCCGCAGGTTTTGGTAATTAATGATTCTACCTTTGGCATAATGACCTATGGCGTTAAGATGCCGTATACCTTGGGTTTGGCAGCGGATTCAACCGCCTTACAGCTGGCGATTAACAATAAAACCGGCGAGATGGTAGTGGTCAGGAAAAGTAATGACCCCAATTCTAATTATTTCCTGACGGTCGCCGATACCATAGATGTCGTCGAGCGGGCAAGGCAATGGTATGCGGAGCTGGAAAAACAGCCAGGCCAAGACGCGCCCACGCCGGAGTTGGCGTATAAACATCTTAAGGAATTAAACATTTCCAATGCGGACATTGATAGTATTGCTATAAGGTTGACTTTGTCTGACCGCCGCGTCCACAAAATCCTCCAGGATTTCGATAATGCGCAGCTTAAGGCGGCAAAGGCTCAAGAGGCGCAGCAGTTGACTGCCGGCTTGTACCGCTTTTCTCCGGGCCATGCCACACTGGCCTTTGCTTATTTTAAACTACAGAAAGATGTGCTCAGGGAATGGGCCAAAAAGCAGAGTCAGGAATTCCTCGTCGGTGTCTTAGACCAGATTTGGCTGACTATGCACAAAGACCGCGACAACCTGTCAGTATTTGCTTATTTTACTCAGATCGAGGACTCGATAAACGCGGAAATGAAGGGCAAGCATATCTCAAAGATCAAGGCGCTTAACAATGTGGTTATGGCCGAATGGAATAAATACGCCGACTTCCTGCGCGGCGCCAGCGTGATTTCTGACGCGGAGCTGGTTCGGCTCAGAAAGGACATCGCCAGCTTAGACAGCGTGTTGAGGGTGGCGAATAATGATTTGGACAGTCTGCGCGAGGTCAACACCGATTCTGTTCCCTCCCCGATGTTCGATGCGAATGACCTGAAGAACGCCGAGGCCAAAAGGGATTCATTCTTTAAAGCGTTTAATTATTGGAAAGGCCTCACAAACTTTGTAAATATCCTGCCTAAGATTGACTCTACACTTTATTTCTTAAAAGGCGCAAGGAGTAATCGGGACGACTCTTTAAGGGTCTGGCAGAAAAATATCAAGGAGGAAATCCCCTTTGCCAAGGGTAAGGAATTGGAATATCTGCTGCAATTGTCCGTCCTGCTTGATGAGGCAGTGGGACATCTCGGTAAGTCAGGCGTGTGGGACAAGCTTATCACTATGTTAAAGTATGATTCGCTTTTCTGGTATAACGGTCTGCCGCCGGATTTCGACGCGAATGATTATGCCGCCGCCAAGGCGCAGGCGTATGAGCCGTTATATAAATGGTATTCCAGATTGGTGCCGGTGATGGCCGGCTTTATCAATGAAGTAAAGGTGCTGGATTACTCGCGGCTGCCGTTTAAGGTGTACTTTGTGCCGGGAGAGAATAATAAGCGCACCACCGGAATTAATGAAGCGGGAATACCCTTTAATTATGACCCAGGTTATCTGGATGGGGCGCTTAAGTTATATAAATTGTCAGTTCCGGCTGCCAAATACAATTATGCAGGATTTGACGATCCCGAGACCAAAGACATTAATGAGAAATATATCGGCACCGGTAAGGACGATCCGACAACCAAGGTGCATGAATACCAGATTCTTACTGTCTACAATATCCTCGAATACTATTATGTTAATGACCATGACCCGCGCGCGACAATGGGACCAATGGGACGCATCGAGCGTATTAAGCTTGAGGCCAAGGCCTATTGGGATGCGGTCTTGGATAATCCCAACTTGAAATATTTAAGCGAGGAAAAACAGAAAAAGGTGAGGGAATTTGTGCAGGCGCAGAAGGACAACTTTGATAAAGAATTGCAGTTTATTGACGTTGACTTGGAAGATATGCAGCGCGACATTGATTTCTATAAAAATTACGATGACCTGCCGCTGGAAATCAAAGGGCGCAAAATCAGGCTCGTTGAAGCGCGCCTTAAATATCTGCGGGAGCGGCAGGAATTATTGAATAATACGCTGGATTTCTTCGGCGCCTTAAAGCCGGATGAGGAAAGCTTAGAGGATTATCTTAAGTTCTTTAAGACCCAGACCACTACGGCATTAGAGACGATAAACAAGAGCGTGGGCAAAGGCAAAAACCCGGTGGAATTAATCACCGCGGATTTAGGGCAGTTTAATCTTGCCGCCGAGCAAATCTTAGACCGCGTCAGAAAACTCTGGCTGGCGGCAGATGAGGCAAGGCGCGCGATTCAAGAGGCCGAGGCGCTGTATAAAGAGTATCTTCAAAATCTGCGCGAACGCAATAATTGGGTAGTGGCCTTGGCCGCCGAGGTATATAAGTTTTACCAGAAAAATGGCGAAGAGCCTCCGCAGGATTTAATAAAATATCTCAGCCATTTGATTGAGGAAGAGAAACAGGTGGTGGTGGTCGGCAATAAGATTTATGTGCCGCGGTTTAACATAAACGGCCGGCCCTTAGAAGATGCGATACGCGATGAGGCAAGGCAATTCGCGCAGGCCCAGTTAAGTCAGTTGACTTATGACCTCTGGAAGACCACGGATAAAACGGAAAAGAAAACTGAATACAAGGGCAGCAGCCACTTTGCCCTTGCCGATGCAGTGAGCTGGAAAAATACCAGCTTGGATATGTATATCGGCTCAGTGCAGGCTGAGGTGCCCGGCGGTTGGGGCCATAACTACGCAGCCATTGGCGTGCGCACCATTGGGGCAAACGGGAAATTCATAATGAATTCCCTGCTCTCCCGCGACTATCATCCTGTGGGTTTGACCAGCCGGCGTTTCCTCGAGGAGTACGGCTCGACTGCGGATAGTCCCAAGGGATATTATGCGGAAAACGACTATCTCCTTTTAGTAGAGACCGTAGGTTACAAAGACGGCCGGCTCTGCGGTTTTGTCACCGGTATGTTAGAAGTGCAGAAAGACGCCAATTATAAGAAGAAGGGCAATCCGGAAAGAGGCAAGCCGCAGTCATTGGAGACCGACGACATCCGGGCCTTTAGCGGCGTAATGCGTTTTGATTTATCCAAGGCGAGTTTATTCGTCGAGTTTGGCGCGGGCGAGTCTGATGACGCGGCATATTCCTTTGCCCGTCTTTATGATGCGGCCACCGGCAAGGAAATCGGCGGTACCCCGGATGTCTTAAAGGTCTACAATACTTTCTCCTATCAGACCTTTGGCATTACCTTTAATCCCAAGGGCAAGGTAAGCATAACCGTAAAGGCCGGCGCAGAAAAGGAACACAACAGCATTGAAGTGGAGAATCCGGTTCCCCGGCAGGGTAAGGAATTCAAGGATTTCTTCGGCGGCCGCGAAGAAACAGTGGTCTCGGTGGGTCTGGATTGGCGACCCAGCGGCGCCTTTGCCTTCCACGCAGAAGTGGGCGGCAATAAAGAGAGCCCCTTGGGCCGGCAGGCAGTTGGCGCGACTTATAAAAATTTAACCGGTTATTACCGTCACTTTGATGACCACGAGGAGGCGGGTGTAATCTGGCAGTTAGGCAAGGGCGTTAGCATAAACTTAGGCAAGAATGCGCAGGGAAATCCTGAAGTGCAGGTGCGCGGCTCTACAGAGATTACCAACGGCGGTTATTTGCAAGCCGCGGCCGGAGCTTATCAGGATGGCAGTGACAAAGTAGTTCATGGCGGCGGCAGCCTCGGCTTTATTCAGGATATACTTTCCCTTGGCAAAAAATCCCAACGTTTCCTGCCGGAGAAGATTAAGGCGGTTAAGACTTTTGTAGACAGCCTGACTTTATCTATGGGCGACCTGACTGAAGCCGGCAAAGACACTATAGTTATGGACTTACAGATGGCCAAGAATTTATACCGGGCGCGCCGCATTGATACCACGCCCGACGGGAATTGGACTATTATCTGGTGCCGGGGGAGCAATGATTTTACCATTGAGGTCTTTGGGGAAAAAGACGGCGTGGGTTATCGGTTTATTGACCCGCCGGTAATTTTAAGTGATTATGATTTGATGCGCTTGGCCCGGCCATTGCGGTTCATTGCCAAAGAGGAACGGAGAAAAGCGGGAATTGGATTTGACGCCGCAGGTTATTTCATCAATGTGCGCTGGCCCAAGGACAGCGGCAAGGTCTTCAAGATATACATTAGCAAGCCTGAGGGCAAGACTCAGGTTATTCTGCCTCAAGATATTCCCGATAAGCTGCAAAACGACCTGCCAATGGTGGTGGAGATAGGCATCAAGCCCAATGAGCGCTACATTGCGGATTTCCGCAGATACGGCGGGACTTGGACTAAAGAATACGGCTGGGTGCCGATGGATGAGGCGACTTTAAAAACGCAGCTGATTGAGGGCCGCAAGCATTATGCTACCAAGCAGGGGATTTTTGGCGAGTTAAGCCCCACCCGCAGCCTGACTTTTGACAGCTTATTCATTGCCAAATGGGATTTGCGGGTGAATTATATGATGAAGACTCCCAGCGGCGGGACTATCCGCGTGCACGGCCCGTATGAACCCGGCCTACTGGCCGTGGATATCCTGCGCGCCTACGGCTCCATACCGGATGATCCTTATATGTTTTACATTTCCAACCAAAATTTGAGCAGAAAATACGGGCAGTTGCTGCCCGCCTACACCTTTAACGGCCACCGCGGAGTGATAGAGCAAACCTTTAAATTCATCCGCGCAATTAAAGACCCGGCCACCGGCAGTTATAAGGTGTATATGGGGGTATGGGATGATGCCGGGCGTTACTTAGGTGCGAAGATATATATGCGCGGAGAAGAGGTAGGGATAGTGCCTCCCGGCAAACCAGAGCAACCGATATTCAAAGAAGGTAGTTTAAAAGGCTCGCCTCCCGGGGAAGGCTCACACAGTATTAATGCCTACGATCCTTACACTGGTTACCGGGTTACCCATGTGGATGAATGGTCAATAACCGACGAGTCCGCTTTATTCACTCGGGGGTTCTTCACAGTCTATAACTGCGAGTTTAAGGATCTGCCTTATGATTCAACCAAGTGGTACACCATTGGCCAGGCCTTGGCGCTGGCCAAGGCTGACCCCTTGCACCGCATTAAATCCACGGAATTTTATCATCCGCACAAGCGCTGGATGTTTGCCAAACAAATTGGGAATCAAATCACCTATTATGATGATAAAGACAACCTGCGCCAGTATGAGCTGCCCCTGTGCACTTTGGACGCCGCGAGTCGGGATACCTTGTATGTTTATCGGGTCTCGTTCAACGAGGCATTGGGCTTGGTTACGGTAAAAAAGATTAATTATAAAACCGGCAGGCCTGAGCCGCAGCCTTTATGGGGCGTTGGCGAATGGGGCAAACTGACTGCCTACTATGTTAAGCCGCAGGAAAAGGCAGGATTTAGATTCTTGGGCGAGGCAGTGCAGGACCGTAAAGAGGCCGCGCTTATCTTAGATGCTTCCATAAAGAAAAAATATCAGCTTGAAGATAATGCGGCTTTAAAGCGCGTTTTCTGGTTTGATTCCACCTATTCCATCGTCAATAATACTGATCTTTTCTCCAAGGCCTGTGGCAAGCCGCTTATTACCCGGGTTGCGCATAAAACTACTTTCAGCGGTTTTACTTTATTGCAAGACGGACAGCCATTAAAGCTGCGGGGCGGCACGACCGTGGATGAGACCTTCACTCTGTATGATATCCAAAAATTAGTCTGGATGGGACAGGATTTAATCCGTACCTATGCGGCAGCCACCAACTTTTTGTTTATGGATGCCTTGGATTTGGCGGGCGCAAAAGTGGATATGGGCCTGCCGTATGATGTGGGTAGCGGTTACCGGATAAATATCAAGAACTTAAATAACCATCCCCTTCCTGATCCTAAAGATTCTTTGGCAGTAACCGCCAATTTTATCGCCGAGATTAAAAATCATCCTGCCCTGCTTTGGTACAACCTCGGTAACGAATACGAATCGCATCCAGAATGGTTTGGCGGCAATATCAACACTTGGTTAGTTGCCGCAGAGCAGGCCGCGCAAATACTCCATCGCCTTGACCCCAATCATCCCGTAGCTATGGCTATATCCGATGTGCCTATGCTTGAAAAGATTAAACTGATAAGGGCCTGCCCCTCGATAGATGTGTGGGTCATCAATACCTATCGCGATTTGGATGAAGTGTTCGCTGAGTGGCGGGCTATCTGTTCTATCGTCGGCAGGCCCATCCCTATGGCCATCGGCGAAACCGGCACGCCTTCCCTGCAAAGAGGCGCGACGGTTGAAGACTTTATTTATCAGGCGCAATACGACTTGGATTGTTATCGCAAGTTTGAGCGCAACCGGGATATCTGCGTTGGTTTGACCTTTATGGGGCTTAAGAATAATCTCAGCAAAAACGGCAACCCGGCGGTTAAAAACCCCAACCTCGATCCTGCGGCAGAGTTCAACGAAGAATATTGGGGGCCGTTTGATGAAAACGGGAATCCCAAGCCGGCAGCCGATACCCTGCGTCTTAAGGCCTTTGGCGTGGATGAGGGTTTGGTTGCCGCGCGGCAATTATTTATGGAAAAGATTATCCGTCTCGTAGACGTCCCCGCGTTCCGGCAAGAGGGGTGGGCGGT
>JBMONJ010000125.1:0-7179 GCA_049324655.1 Candidatus Omnitrophota bacterium
GCGCAAAGCCGCGGGCTTCTGGAAGAATTAGAAAAGGCGCATATCTATATTGAGCAGCTGAATAAGCGGATTAAGGCGCTGGAAGATAAGCTTGAGAAATCACAGAAATAGGTATTTGGTTGCCAAGACACAAAGACACCTGACACCCGTTTAATTCTGGTGTCTTGGTGGCTTGGTGTCATGGTGTCTTGTCTTGCTCTTGCTTCTTTTTCTCTTCAATGATCTTCGCCGCGATTTCTGCCGGCACCCGCACATATTTGTCAAACTCCATTGTGGCATTGGCCCTTCCGCTGCTTAAGGAACGGAAGGCCGTGGCATAGCCGAACATCTCTCCCAAAGGCACCTCCGCAGAGACTATCTTTTGCTTGGCCTTGCTGTCCATATTCAAAATTTTTCCCCGCCTTGAACAGATATAGCCCACTACGCTGTTAAGATATTCTTCGGGAGTGGTGACTTCCAGTTTCATCGAAGGCTCCATTAATATCGGCTCCGCCTTTAAAAAGGCGTCTTTAAAACCGATGCTGCCGGCGATTTTAAAGGCCAACTCCGAGGAGTCCACCTCGTGAAATGAGCCGTCATAGAGATCCACGCGCACATCTACGACGGGAAAGCCCGCGTAAACCCCTTTTTGCAAAGCCTCTTTAATGCCTTTTTCTACTGCGGGGATAAAGGACTGCGGAATCGCTCCGCCCTTGATGGTATTTTCAAATTGAAATCCTTCTCCCGGACAGGGAGAAACTTCCAAGAGCACATGTCCGTATTGTCCGCGGCCGCCGGTTTGACGAATATATTTTCCTTCACCTTTGGCCGACTGTAAAATAGTTTCCCGATAGGCGACTTTGGGAGGGCCGACAATCGCCTCGACCCCAAATTCCGTTTTTAACCGGTCAACGATAATCTCCAAATGCAATTCGCCCATTCCGGTTAAAAGGGTTTCCTTGGTTTCCTCATCCGAGGTGACCAAAAAAGTGGGATCCTCGTCGGTTAAACGCGCCAAGGCCTTGCCTAATTTATCCTGATCCGCGCGGCTTTTAGGGGTGACGCTCAAGGAAACTACCGGCACCGGGAACTGCATTGCCTCCAAGATGAGCGGTTTTTCCAAGGCGCAAAGCGTGTGGCCGGTGATGGTGTGATTTAAGCCAATAACTGCCACGATATCGCCGGCGCCGGCATAGTCAATATTTTCTTTTTGATTGGCGTGCATACGTACAATGCGGCTGATACGTTCCTTTTTATTTACCGTGGAGTTCAAGACATAACTGCCGGTATTTAATATCCCGGAATAAATTCGCGTATAGACTAACTTCCCTAAGAATGGGTCCGCCTGCACCTTAAAGGCCAAGGCCGAAAGCGGCTCGTTTAAATCCGGATGTCTTTCTATGGCGGTCTCGGGATTGTCGATATCGTGTCCCCACACCGGTGGCAAATCCAGCGGAGAGGGAAGATAGAGGGTGACTGCGTCCAAGAGTTTCTGCACGCCTTTATTTTTAAAAGCCGTGCCGCACAAGACCGGCACTAATTTATTGGCAACCGTGCCGTTGCGGATGGCGCTGGTGAGTTCTTCTTTGGTTAACGATTCCGGCGCTTCCAGAAATTTCTTCATCAAGACATCGTCCATTGACACGGCCTTTTCTAATAGCTTGTGCCGATATTGGTTGGCCAGCTCTTTAAGCTCTTCCGGGATTGCTTCAACTTGGAATTCCCGGCCCGCAGTTTTCTCGTCGTAAATGTAGGCCTTCATTTCCAGAAGATCAATTACGCCGCGAAAATTTTCTTCTGCGCCCAGAGGAATTTGCAGGGCTACCGGCGTTGAGCCCAACTGCTGCTCAATGCCTTTTACCACGGCAAAAAAGTCCGCGCCCACCCGGTCCATTTTATTGACAAAGGCTACTTTGGGCACATTGTATTTATTGGACTGATGCCAGACAGTCTCCGATTGCGGCTCTATCCCGCCCACGGCGCAGAAAACGGCGATGGCCCCGTCGAGAACGCGCAGACTTCTTTCCACTTCGACGGTAAAATCCACATGTCCGGGCGTGTCAATAAGGGTAACGCGATAGTCGTTCCAAAAACAGGTAGTGGCCGCTGAGGTAATGGTTATGCCGCGCTCCTGTTCCTGCTTCATCCAGTCCATCTGCGCTTTGCCGTCGTGGACCTCGCCGATTTTGTGGGTGCGGCCGGTGTAAAATAAAATTCTCTCTGACAAAGTGGTTTTGCCCGCGTCAATATGGGCCATAATCCCGATGTTGCGGATTTTGGTAAAATCAATTTGCGGCAGAACTTTGGGCGCCTGCGGCGGCGCCTCGATCGCTTCCTTGACCGGCTCAGGCATTGTTTCCAATGTCGGTTCTGATTCCGGAGCTTTCTCTAATATCGGCTCTGGTGTTGGCTCCGGCATTGGTGTTGGTTCAGGCGCTGGCGTCGGTTCCGGAGTCGCCTCCTCAACCGGCAGCGGCTTGCCTGATTGTTCAATGCGCAGCAGCTGGTTCTTTAGCTTTATCCTTTCCTCATCCAACTGAACTAACTGCTGTTCCTTTGCGACTAACTCATTCTTTCTTGCCGCTAACTGGCGTTTTAATTCTTCCAACTCAAATTGCAGGTCTTCTTTGAGCTGATTGTAGTCTTTGCGCGAAACCCATTCGCTGTGCTCGGCCTCATCCTTCATCTTGCGAATGGTATCAAGGTGTTCGGCGATTTCCTTTGACCGGGTTTCCAATTGTTTGGTATAGCGTTCAATCTCAAGCTTAAGGCCCTTTATCTCATTGACCTTATCCATATTTTCACTAAACAACTGATTAGTCTTATCTAAAGCCTCCTGCAACTGCTGATTCAATTTAACATTTTTGGAGAACTCCTCGGTCAGCTCGCCTTCTTTTTCTTTTAAGGTCTTTTCCAAAAATACATTCTGCTCTTTTATCTTATCGGTAATCTCCTCGCCCTTGCTGACCCATTCCTCGCGCTTGAGGATTTTTTCCTGAAAATCAGTTTCCCGCTTCTTGACTGCTTCCAGTTCATTTTGCAGCCGGACGGTTTCAGTGCGCGCCCTTTCCAATTCCGCCCTCTGCTCATCAATTTTGTTTTCTAACCGAGAGATCTTCTGGTCCTTATTTAAATCAGAGATGAGGTCTTTGGTCTTTTTCTTGACCGGCGTTTCTTCAATAAAGAACAAGGCGTAAATAGTCACTGCTGCGCCCAAGATTCCCATTGTCCAAAGTAATGTAGTCATTTAATTAAAGGTAAAGTAAAAATTGAGGGTGTGGATGGGTTGTGAGTTGTGGGTCGAGTTATGGGTTGTGGGGATGTGGAAAATACAAAACCCACCCCCATCCTCACTACCCGACCCATTACCCACAGCTCATCCTCACCCCAGTATTAAACTAACCCAATCTCTTTGATATATTCCGAATAGAAATACGCGCTGCGTCTTAAGGTGCGTTTCTGAGTGGAGTAATCAATCTCAATCATCCCGAAGCGCTGGTCAAAACCGTCTGCCCATTCAAAATTATCAATTAGCGACCAGTAAAAATATCCTACCACCGGGCAGCCCTTTTCCTTGGCCTTGGCCACAGCGTCAAGATGCTCCATAATAAATTCTATCCTTTGGTCATCGTTATCCGTGCTAATGCCGTTTTCAGTAATCATTATCGGCAGGCGGTATTTTGCGAAGTCCATTAACATTTCATAAAGGCCTTTGGGATAAACTTCCCAGCCTAACTTATTGTAGCGGGCAAACTTTTTGTGGATTGGACAGGCGCATTCATCGCCGAAGATTTGCGCCGGGCCCGGCCCGCAGTATTTAATGTGATAGCGGCGGTAGTAGTTTAAGCCGATAAAATCCAAGGCGCTGCCAAAGTAAGGCAGGATTTTCATAAAATATCCGGGAAATAAAATCCAGCCGTGCATTACTGACCAGACAAACATATGATTGTAAAAGTGGTGGCGGTAAAAGGCCGGGAAAAAATCCCAGATATATTTGCTGTCGCAAGGTGACATCTTGGCCGCCTCTTTGGCAAGGCCGATGTAAATTTTTTTGCGGTGCAGGTCTCTGGCCGCTTCATGCATCAGCCGGTAGCTGCGGACATGGGCATGCATCAAAACCTCAATTGCCCTAAGGGCCTTTTTTAAATTATGCTCTCCCGGCGGCCAAGTGCCCAGATAGTAAGAGAGAAGAGAAAGGATCATCGGTTCGTTGACGGTTATCCAGTAGGTAACCAAATCCCCCAGTTCCTCGACGGCCTTTTTACCGAAATGGGATAGGTAGTCGCGGGAGTCCAGATTGGTCCAGCCGCCTTTGTCCGCGAGCCACAGGGGCAGGGTGAAATGATTTAGAGTAAGGATGGGCTCGATATCCAATGTTTTTAAATATCCGATGACCTCCCGGTAATGCTGCCACTCGGTTTCGTCCCATTTATTCTCTTCAGGTTGCAGCCGGCTCCACTCTAAAGACAAACGCAGGGCGTTGTGGCCCAAGCTTTTGGCAAGGTCAAAGTCTTCGCGGAAACGGTGATAGTGGTCGCAGGCCAAGCCGGATTTTTCCTTAACCCGGCCCTGCTCCTCAAAACGCCACCAGTCGTTTAAGCGGTTATTGCCTTCCACTTGATGCGAGCTAATAGCCGCGCCCCAAAGGAATTTTTCCGTGATATTTTTGGCTGGCATTGTTAACAGTGATTACAGTAATTACAATAAGATTACAGTGATGAGCCGGGCAATGGGCCAACTTTCACTGTAATCAGCTTTTAGTCATTGTAATCACTGAATATGAATATATCCGATATTTTTTTTACTGTCAATCAGTTATGGTATAATTATCAGCAAAATGAAAAAACTCTCCAAGAATTTCCTCTGGATGGCGTCGGCAAATCTGACCTGTGGACTGTTAAATATCGCGATGTATATTTATCTGGCCCGCAAATTAGGCGCCGGCCGCTTTGGCAAATTCTCTTTTGTCCAAGCCTTGGTGTTTTATCTGTTTAATTTTATTGACTTGGGGCTTTCCACCTTTGGCACCCGGGAGATTGCCAAGGATACCTCGCGCCTTAGGCAGTTTGTTGACCAGATTATTTCTTTAAGATTGATTATTGCCTTTCTGCTTTATGCTGTTTTTGTCTTGTTGACGCTGGTAAGTAAAGAAATCCCGGAGATTAAAGCCTTAATGCTCCTTACGGCCCTATGGTTCTTTAGCTATGCCGCGGCAACTGAATGGGCCTTTCAGGGATTAGAAAAGATGCAGATGGTTTTTATCTCTTTGGTAGCCACGGTGTCTCTGCAGTTTTTGGCGGTTTTATTTCTCGTCAATAATGATAATTATTATTACGCGCTTCCCGGAGTGTTAGTTTTGGCAACTTTGCCGATTGCCGCGATTTATCTGAGAATTTTGCTTTTCCGGCCGCAGTTTTTCAATATTGATTTTAAGGCGCTGAAGATATTTTTCTCCAGCGCCTTAGTGATTTGGGCCATATCTTTATTTGCACAGGTGTACAATGGTTTTGATGTGGTGTTGATGGGTGCTTTAAGGTCGCCGGCGGAGACCGGATATTTTACCGTCGCACGCCGGTTTACCGGGGGCTTAACTTTTATTTCGATATTTCTCGCCAACGCCGCGCTCCCCCGTTATGCGAATGCTTTAAGCCGAGGAAAGGGGCAATGCAAAAAGATAACTCTGGATTTTCTTAAGATAGTGGTTTCAACGGCCCTTGGGTTATTTGTATTGATTATTGTTTTTTGTCGGGAAATTATCCTGCTTACTGTTGGGGCCGAGTATCTTGCTGCCGAAGGAGTTCTTAAGATATTAATGGTGGGAGTGGCGCTGGTTTTTGTGAATCTGCCATTTTCCACAGCCTTAATCGCTGCCTCGCGGGAAAAGGCAGTTTTAAAACAGGCCCTATCCAGCGCAGCGCTGAATGTCAGCCTCAATCTTTTTCTTATTCCCAAATGGGGGATGGAAGGCGCGGCATGGTCCTTTGTCGCAGCTGAGGTTTTGGCCTTGACCTGGGTAGTGGGTCTATATAAGCGAAGTCTCCTTACGGTAATGTCGTCGCCGTAGCCATATTGGAATATTCCGAGTTGCTCTGGTTATACGCCCTTAACCGGTAAGAATAGGTAGTATTCTTAACCAGACTGGTGTTGGAATAGCTGGTTACATCCTTGCTTACCACGGCAATCTGGCTCCAAGAAGTCGGATTAGCTCCCGCGCCCCTTTCAATCTTAAATCCTGACTCGTTGTTGCTGTTATCGGTCCAAGTCAAATCTATCCGACTGTTGGATATTGCTCTGGCCGTGAGATTGGAAGGGGGATTGGGCGCAGCCGAAGCCGCGGTAGTGGCCGTGGCGGTATTAGAATAAGTGGAATTCTCGCTGCCGCTATACGCCCTTACCCGATAGGTGTAGGTGCTGCCTGCGCTTAATGCGGTATTGCTATAACTGGTCACATTAGCACCTACGGTGGCAATCTGGCTAAAGGATGAGGGGTTGCTTCCGGTGCCTCGCTCAATCTTAAAGCCTTGTTCATTACTTGAGTTATCCGTCCATCTTAAGTCTATCTGGGTATTTGAGACCGCGGTAGCCGTCAGGCCCGAAGGTGCAGACAAACCTGCTCCTTGTGCCAAGGTAGTGGCGGTAGCGGTATTGGAATACCCCGAGTTGCCGTTATTATTGTAGGCCCTTACCCGATAGGTGTAAGTGGTATTCACGGTCAGGCTGGTATTAGAGTAGCTGGTTACATTGGCACTGACTACGGCAATCTGGCTAAAGGATGAGGGATTGCTTCCCGCGCCCCTTTCAATCTTAAATCCTGACTCATTCGCGCTATTATCCTGCCAGCTTAAGTCTATTTGGTTGGTGGAAGCAGCCGTGGCAATTAAGTTGCTGGGTGCATTGGGAACGGTTGGCTGCGCTGCCTGCGTAGTCGCCGAGGCCGTGTTGGAATACCCCGAATCCCCGGCCGCATTATACGCCCTGACCCGATAGTTATAGGTAGTGTTAGCAGTTAGATTAGCATCCTGATAACTGGTAACCCCTGCACCAACAGTAGCGATTTGTACGAATGCTGTGGAACTCGAAGTGCGCTCAATCTTAAAACCATCTTCGTTATTACTGTTATCCGTCCAAGCCAGATTTATCTGCGAGGAGGAAACGACGGATGCCGTGAGATTCGACGGCGCCGAGGGAACGGTTGGCTGC
>JBMONJ010000126.1:0-7179 GCA_049324655.1 Candidatus Omnitrophota bacterium
TTCCAAATTAAGTGTTGTGTCCCCCGAATTAATAGAATTAATACGGCGCCAACCAAACCGACTACAAGTTCACCGGAAAAGAGCTTGATGAAGAGACGGATTTGTATTACTATGGGGCGAGATACTATAATCCCTCGTTAGGACGGTTTATAACACCGGACTCCGTAGTTCAAGCCCCTGGAAATCCGCAAACCCTTAATAGATATAGCTATTGCAACAATAATCCGGTAAATTTAGTCGACCCGACTGGGCATGGTTGGTTCAAAAAGTTCTTCGGGCAGCTTTTTGGGGCTATTGCAGGGGCAGTTGCTTTTGTAATCTCGGGTTTTAATCCAGTTGTAGGTGTTTCTGTTTATTCTGCAGTATCAAGCTCTTTGACAGCAGCATTAAATGGTGGTAATATAGGTCAGGCATTAGGTATTGGGATTTTAAGTGGGCTTGTAGGTTATGGAGTCGGGAGTTTTATTGGCGCTCCAATTACTGATCTATGGGGACCTTTTTGGGGAGGTGTCATTGGCGGAGGCTTTGGTGGAGCAGCCGGTGGTGCCACAGCCTCTGGTTTATATGGAGGTGATGCAGGAACAGCTGCATTAGCTGGTTTAGCTGGTGGCGCCTTAGGAGGTATCGACTTGAGAGAAGATATTACGAAAATGGTATGTGGTGGGAATTCCGGGGACACATAACTTAATTCCAAATTAAGTGTTGTGTCCCCCGAATTGGTGGGAATTCCGGGGACACATAACTTAATTCCAAATTAAGTGTTGTGTCCCCCGAATTAATAGAATTAATACGGCGCCAACCAAACCGACTACAAGTTCACCGGAAAAGAGCTTGATGAAGAGACGGATTTGTATTACTATGGGGCGAGATACTACTTTCCGCTCATTGGCAGATTCCTTACGCCGGACACCATAGTCCAAGCACCCTCTGACCCGCAGTCCATGAACCGTTACACCTATTGCCGCAACAATCCGGTTAACCTCATTGACCCGACGGGTCACTTTGGAATATTTTCCGCGATATTCGCTATAGTTAAAGCAATAACCGCAGCAGTTACCGCGGTAGCTTCATACGTGGCTGCTAATGCGGCGGTTATCGCAACAGGGGCTGTTATTGGTGGAGCGGTTGGAGGTATTTCCTCCGTAGCTATGGGTGGTAATTTCTGGCAAGGTATGGGATATGGGGCTTTAGGAGGAGCAGTTTTTGCCGGGCTAACTCCCGCATTCAGTGGAATGATGAAAGGTATTCTTTGCGGGACTACTAAGGTGTCTTTGCTCGGGAAAGCGGCAACATTAAGTAATTTTGTTTCCGCATCTTTAGCCGGGGCTGCTTCCGGAGCAGCCGTAGCCGGCGTCGCAGGTGCAGATGTTGGAGATGCGGCTTTGTTCGGAGGCGCTGTGGCAGGAGGAGTCTCATTGGTACGAGACACAGCTATTTGGATGCGCAAAAAAATGGTAGCGCAGTCTCGTTTAGATTCAAGGAATTCAAGCGGGAAAAGCGTTGGTTTTAAAGGAGATAATTTCAAACTAGGAGGAGGACGTTATGACCCTGCGCATCCAAACGGCAATCCAAGTCCGTTAGGTGGCGAACAAGGAGGTATGGGGCAAATATTCGGGATGCCTTACGAGCCTGGTAGTGTCTGGGATCGGGCTGTTGAAGCATACGCAGGTCCTCATGATTTTTTAAATAGTTGGGGTTATGATATGTTCGGAAACCTAAAGAACCAAACAGCTTTTGAAAGCTTCCTAGGCGCAACATTAAATCCTTTAAATGTGGTGATTGCAACTCCGGTAGTCATATCGTCAGCTTTACCACAATCTTGGGTTCCACCGCCGGTTGTTATTTATGGTCAGTCGCATGGAGATATTGGTCAGCGGATAAAATCGGAAGAAAGTCCCAGGTCAAGTTTGGTTGTTTATTAATTGCATTGGAGTAGACATGAATAAGTTTTTATATTTTTTGACTTTAATTTGTGTGTTTTGCGGATGCGCTACGAATGCCCGTTTTGTTGAATACAGAAATTACGATGTGGGTCGCAGCGTAAACTTAAGCTATGCTGTCCCTCCGGATCCAGTAATTGTTCCCTATAATCAAACTCAAGATAAATATATAATTGACTGGGGAAATGGCTGTAAATTTGCTTATTATGTGAATAAAGAGACAAAGATAGTTGAATCGTGGGAATATCTTTGCTCTCCTGATAAATGCAAAACGGGAATAGGTTGGTTTAGCCCAAATTGGTAGCGGCAAAATGTTATTGTTCCGGAATTCCGGGAATTCCGGGGACACATAACTTAATTCATCGATGAGCAAGTTAGTCTATGGCGCGCTTAGCAAGGGTAGTGGCGTTAGATTTGCCACATCATATTACGCAACGCGGCAACCGCGGACAGAATGTCTTTTTCAGAGAAAAAGACAAGCAGATATATCTCGATATTCTTGCTGAAGAAGCAAGCCGTTCTTTGTTAGATATCTGGGCTTATTGCCTGATGGATAACCACATCCATCTGGTAGCTGTGCCGCATAGTAAAGAGAGCATGGCGAGGGGGATTGGCACCACGCATCGCAAATATACGCGGATGATTAATTTTCGCGAAGGATGGCGCGGTTATTTATGGCAGGGCAGATTCTTGAGCTTCCCGATAAATGAACGGCATCTGTATGCAGCGGTGCGATATGTGGAGAGGAATCCCGTCCGGGCAGGTTTAGTTAGGAGGGCTGAAGACTATCCGTGGTCAAGCGCTTCAGCTCATGTCAATAAGACAGAGGCGCCGCTATTAACCGGATTTTATCTTCTTCAAGAAATAAAAGACTGGAGGCAATATCTGTCAGGAGAAGATGAAAAGGATAGACTGATGTTATTTCGCCGGCACGGTCAAACCGGCAGGCCTTTAGGGGATAGTGCCTTTATAAATTATTTAGAAAGGAAACTGGGGATAGAGTTGCATAAGAAAAAGCCCGGGCCCAAGCCGAAGCAATAATTAAGTGATGTGTCCCCAGAATATGTCAATAATTAAGTGATGTGTCCCCAGAATAAGAGAACTGACGGCCAAAGGCGGTAAATACTGATTACAGTGATTAAAAGCACGATTACAGCGATTAGGTCTCGACGGAATAATCGCTGAAATCGAATTAGAAATCGCTGGAATCGTAGAAAAAGAAGACGAAGGAGGAAGCAAAATGCTGAAGAAAATAAGCGCAGTGTTTTTGGCAGTGTTGTTGTTGGCAACCAGTTTGGCCCTTGCCGACGTGTATGTTACCAAGCAGGGCGCCAAGTATCATTCGCAGGATTGCAACCTGATTGCCAAGCGAAACGCGCAGCCAATGAAATTAGAAGACGCAGTCGCCAAAGGCTTGACCCCCTGCGAAAGATGCATTGGCAAGGGGCAGGCAAAAAACGAAAACGAGGAAACAGTTGTCGCCACTATCAACGGCAAGAGATATCATCATCCGGACTGCAATTTAATTGCCAAAAGAAAAACCGTATCAATGTCGCTTTCCGAAGCCAAGGCCAAAGGTTTGGAGCCTTGCAACCGTTGTTTCGCGCAAAAGGACGCGGAAGAATAATCGGCGCGCTATTGGCCGTCAGGAATTTGAACTATGGTGATGCCGGCAAAATTGGAAAAATATTTTGATCTGCGTAATGTTTACTATCAGGCGCATCGCGCGGCAATGGAAATTTGCGTAAAGATAGTTCCGCATCTACCGGAGTCCGAGGAGGAGTTGATTGATATCCTGTTAACTTCTGCCGAGGCCATCCCGCGGCTGATCGTGGAAGGTTATGCACAAAAGGATAACCGCTCCGGACTGTGGGTTGACCGGGCCTTGGACCTTGCTAATGAAATGGTGGTTGGTCTGGAGCTGGTAAAAGAGCATTATCCGCAGCGCGTTGACGCCCGGGTATGCCAGAAATTAATCCGCATTTACAAAAATGCCGGCGGCAGAATTCATCGCCTGGCTAAAGTTTGGAATAGACTGGTTTGAAGATCCCGCGCATAGCGCGGGATCAAACAAACCATAAGCGCCAGAGTCATGGTTAGTTTGAGGAGGAAATTACAATGTCTGAGCAAATGGATTATAAAGTAGCCCGGATGTTTCGTTTGGAAAACGGCAGCGCAGTAAAGGCCTTTGTGGATATCGCGGTCAACGACCAGATATTGATAAGGGATTTGAGGATTATTGACGGGAAAAAGGGTTTGTTTGTTTCGCTTCCCCGCTCGCAGGGCAAGGACGGCCGCTGGTATGATTCAGTGCGGATTTTGGACAAGGACTCCCGCACCCGCATTGCGAATGCCGTGTTGGAAGAATACCGTCAAGGCAGTATTGGGAAACCCTAAATCCAAAACTCTAAATAAATCCAAATGTCAGAAACCCAAAATCCAAAACCATATAATCTGGGAAAAAGGACATTAGAATTCGCCAGGGGGGTAAGGGAGTATGTAAAAGACCTACCTAAGACTCTTGCCAATATTGAAGACGCAAAACAACTTATTAAATCTTCTGGCTCGGTTGGTTCAAATTATATCGAGGCGGAAGAGGCGTTAAGCAGAAAAGATTTTGTTATGAGAATAAAAATTTCACGGAAAGAAGCAAAAGAAAGCAGGTATTGGCTCGAGCTAATACAGTCAGAAGGAGGTCAAGGCGAAGGAAGGCCAGCCTTGATTCGAGAGGCAACGGAATTGACCAAAATTTTCGGCTCGATAGTTGAGAAGTCCAGATAAGATTTCCTGTTTTGTATTTTGAGTTTTGGATTTTGAGTTTATTTAGGATTTAGAGTTTAGGGTTTAGAGTTTAATCAAAATGATTTTTACAGTTTCCGAGGACGTAGCGGCGTTGGGCAGGCAAATGAATAAAAAAAGTTTTTTGGTAACGGAGGTGGGCGATGAAAAAGAATATTCTTATTCTCGCGCTGTTAACCCTCGTTTTTTGCTCAACGCGGATAACCTTGGCAGAAGAAGCGGTTGGCGACGCTGCGCCACCGGATACCCCGGCAGTTACTGACGAGACCGCTAAGGAAAAACCCGAGGCGCTGCGGCCAATGGCCACGATTATGGCCACGACCACTATTGGTACCGGCCCTACCCAAGCCTTTAAATCCAGCGAGAATTTTCAAGTTGAACCCACCACCGGCACGGCTACCATTAACATTCCCGTCGCTATTCCTGCAGGAAGAAAAGGTATTCAGCCGTCGGTGGCCCTTACCTATAATTCGGGCCTTCCCAACGGCCCGTTAGGTGTAGGTTGGAATTTGGAATTAGGCGCTATACAGCGCTCGGCAAAGAAAGGCGTTCCCGACTACGGTCCGAATAATACTTATACGCTGCTTCAAGGAGGGGGCAGTCAGGACTTAACCTCCATCGGCGCAGACCAGTATCGCGCCAAAATCGAAGGCGCGTTTATGGATTTTTCCCAGCAGGGCTTGGGCTGGGTGGTTAGAGATAAAAAAGGCATCAAATATTATTTTGGCACCACTGCCGATTCCCGAATTGTCGATCCTACTGACCAGACCCATATCTTTAAATGGTGCCTTGACCGGGTCGAGGATTTAAACGGCAATTACC
The DNA here is from genome assembly GCA_049324655.1 of Candidatus Omnitrophota bacterium. Taxonomy (GTDB): domain Bacteria; phylum Omnitrophota; class Gorgyraeia; order JAUYCX01; family JBMONJ01; genus JBMONJ01. The sequence continues at coordinate 5,562 of JBMONJ010000126.1, forward strand.
TAATCATCGAGTATCTTAAAGACCAGAATCAGCTTTATCCCCGCTTTATCCGCTATATTTACACCTCGCCTTATCCTTCGTCGGATTATCACGCCGAAGTAGAGTTGGTTTACAATCAGGCCAAGTCCGACTATTTTGAAAGTTATCTTCCCGGATTCAAAGTGGTTACTGCCAAACAATTAGATGATATTTATGTCCGGGTTGACGGGAATTTAATCCGGCGTTACCGGCTTATTCATGAAAACGCTCCAAATAGCCAAAAGCGGATTTTGACGGCAATGGATCAGTCCGACGACCAAGGTGAGTTTTTGCTGCCCAGCACCACCTTTCAATATCAATATCTGTTGACTACTTGGGATACGGTTGCCGGCTGGAGCGTGCCCGCAGTCAGCCTGTTTGGCCAGGGCAATTTTATGGACAAGGGCGTGCGCTTGGCTGATTATGACGCGGACGGATTTATGGATATGCTGGTGTATGCCCTGCTGCAGGGTGGCGAGGAGTATCGGTATGTCCTGCATAACAATAAAAACGCAGGTTGGGACGAGGTAAGTGACTGGCAAATGCCTAATGGTACCAATTTTACCGAGAACCGCGGCAGCTATGTGGCAGATATGGGTGTGCGCCTAGCGGATGTTAATGGCGACGGATATGTGGATATCCTGAAGAATTTTGGCGGCAATAAAAATATCTATTTGAATAATAAGGTTGACGGTTGGGGAACCCCGCGCGGGACCCCGGACGCGGTCTGGAATATGCCGGCAGACACGGAGTTTGTCAGGGATATTCCCAGCAGTCAGGAAAACTTGGGCGTGGTTTTGGCGGATGTTAACGGCGACGGACTGGTAGATATTGTCAAGGCCAAAGGCAGCGACCGCCGCGCCTACCTTAATAATGGCAGCGGCTGGCAGGAAAGTTCTTCATGGGCGCCGCCTTCGGGAGTAGATTTCTCTACTGGCGCTTATCAGTTTGCGGATGTCAATGCCGATGGCCTACCGGATATTGTTCGTGCCGAAAGCGCGGGCAAGCAGACCTTTATTAATCACGGTTTGGCTGACCCGACGACCAACAACCGCTGGGTGCGGGGCGAAAACTGGGATATTCCCGGCGGGTATGCCAATTTCACTGACGGCTCCACGGTGATTGAAGATGTCAACGGCGACCGGCTGGCAGACATCGTGATTGCCGCGGGAAGCTCTACCAATAACTATTGCTACATTAATACCGGCCACAGCTGGTTTCTTGACTCCAACCGGTCCAATTATATCAACAACTATAACCGCGACAATTCCAATTATCCCATTGACCTGCGCTCTGGCCGCACCCGGATATTTGATATTAACGGCGACGGATTGGCGGATATGTTAGAGCATTATTATCTGGACCAAGGATATATGGGCGCGAGGATTCATATAAACCAAGGGCCGTTTAATGACCGCTATGAAGATACCTTGTACAAGATGGATAATGGCATTGGCGGAGTCACCCAGATTGCTTATAAGCCCTCCACCAAATATGCCAATACGCTTTTGCCTTTCCCTATACTTACGGTTTCCTCATCTGCGGTTTCTGACGGCCAGGGGCATACTTATTCCACGGATTATAATTACGCCAAGGGATT
>JBMONJ010000127.1:0-7032 GCA_049324655.1 Candidatus Omnitrophota bacterium
TACTGCTTTTTTTCCAATGTCTCTACGGTAATGCATACCGTCAAAACTTATTCTCCCAACGGCAGAATAGGTATGGTCAATGGCCTCTTTGATGGTTGCGCCCAAGCCCGTAACCCCCAGCACCCTCCCGCCGTTGGTAAAATATTTTACCGGCGCACCGGGAGACTGGGGCGCTGGAGACCTCGTGGTTCCCGCGTGAAATACTTTCACATCTTGCAGCTTCGCCGCTTCTTCCAACCCGGAAATCTTTTTTCCCTTCTCATATTTGCCCGGATAACCGGCTGAGGCGCAGACCACACACACGCAGGCGCGGGGGTCCCATTGGAGCGGCCGCAGATGTGACAACTGACCGTCGGCGGCCGCTGACATTATTTCCAACAAATCGGATTTTAGCCGCGGCAGAATCGCCTGTGTCTCCGGATCGCCGAAGCGCACATTAAATTCCAAAGTCTTTGGTCCGTCTTTCGTCAGCATTATTCCCGCGTATAAAACCCCCTGATAATTTATACCTTCCTGCGCCAAGCCGTCAATGGTTTTATAGGCGATGGAATGTAAAATCTCATTGAATAACGGCTGAGTTACCACCGGCGCCGGCGAATAAGCGCCCATCCCTCCGGTGTTCGGCCCTTCGTCATTATCAAAAATTCTTTTATGGTCTTGGGAAGAAGCCAAGGCGATTACTTCTGAGGCGTCGGTGATGACTAAGATTGAGGCTTCTTCGCCTTCCAAGCATTCCTCGACGATGATGCGGTTGCCGGCAGCACCAAAGATTCTTTTCTCCATCATCTGCGTTACCGCTTCTTCGGCTTCTTCGACTGTCTTGGCAACGACCACGCCTTTGCCCTGCGCTAAGCCGTCGGCTTTGACTACGCACGGCGCGCCGGCCACTTGAATGTATTTCTTGGCTGGGGCCGGCGCGTCAAAAATCTTAAAACGCGCAGTCGGCACCTGGTATTTCGCCATTATCTCTTTGGCAAACACCTTGCTGGCCTCTAACTGCGCTGCCCGTTTATTGGGGCCGAATATTTTTAAACCATTGCGGCGAAATTCATCCACAATGCCGGAGGCCAAAGGAGCCTCGGGGCCGACGACGGTCAGGCCTATCTTTTCCTTACGCGCAAATTCCAACAATCTTTCACCGTCGTCGGCCCCAATCTCCACGCACTCCGCCTCGCTGGCAATTCCCGCATTTCCCGGCGCGCAAAAAATCTTATCCACATTTTTACTCTGCGCCAATTTCCAAACCAAGGCGTGCTCCCGGCCGCCTGAGCCTATAACCAAAACCCTCATTTTACTTCTGCTCTTTCTTTAAGGGCAATACCCCAGCCATTTCGCCGATCACGTTTACTAACTCGGTATTGGAAGGAATAACTATCTTGGCATTATCCTCTAACGCATTCTCCACTGCCTGAAGTTTTCTTAAAATCTGCGCATTGCCGACAAAATACTTTTCCGCTGCCTCGTTTACCAATCTAATGGCCTCGGCCTCTCCTTCGGCCTGCAGTATCCTTGCCTGCTTGACGCCTTCGGCCTTTTTAATCTCTGCCCTTTTCTGTCCGTCGGCAGCGGTTTCCGTAGCCGTGGCAAAATCTACTGCGGCAATCTTTTCATTCTCCGCCTTGACGACCTTATTCATGGTCTCCTGCACATCCTTGGGCGGGTCGATTTCTTTTAATTCAGTTCTGACTATCTCTATTCCCCAGTGAGCAGTTTCATTCATCAGGGTTTTATGCAACTCGTCGTTGATCTTGCCGCGCTCGCTGTTGGCCGACTTTAAGGTAAGGGTGCCGATGATATTTCTTAAAGTAGTCCTGGCCAGATTCACTATCTGCCATTGATAATTATTCACATTATAAATCGAATTTTTTACGCTCTCTTCATCCGCCTTAACTTTAAAATAGACCTGGGCGTCAACCTTGGCGTTGAGATTATCAAAGGTAATGATCTCTTGCGGCTCGGCATCGACCATTTGCTCGGTTACGTTTATCTGATAAAGACTCTCGATTAACGGTATAACCCAGTTAAAACCAGGGGTGGCAAACCGGCTGTATTTCCCCAATCTCTCGATTAAGCCTCGGTGCGTTGGCCTGACAATCCGGATGCCCATAAAAAATATCAATACCGCAACAGCAATGCCCAAATATAGTAAATTCATTTTAAGCCCCTTTCACTTTTTTAAAAAACCTTCCCTATTTTCTGCCTTTTATCGCTTCGATTTGGTATTAAAACGAAACCGAAAACTTTTCAATCGCAACCGATACGTAGCCGAAACCGCAACCGCTAAACACAACTTAAAGATTCGCGTTAATTTGCGTTGGATTCGCGTTGATTCGCGTTAAAAATCCTTATGCTGCTGTTTCCCGGAATATACTGCCCTGATTCTTTCCTTCAGGCATTTTTCCACTTCCTATTCACTCATATCCGGATTCTGATACCGTATCCCGCAACGCATCGCCTCGAGCTGCTCTTCAATCAGCTGCAGCATAAGAACAAATCGCTCTGCCGAGGTTTTTTCCTTAAGTAAATCCAACTGTTGTAACTCCGAGCGGTCAAGATACATTTGTTCAAAGAATTATTTTTTCAAGTCTATTAAAGGCATTCGGGATGAGGGTGAGTTGTGGGTAGTGTGTCGGGTAGTGCGGGTGGGGGTGTGGTTTATATTTTCCCATCCCCACAACACACAACCCGACCCATAACTCATAACCCACCCCTGCTTGCCTTTGATAGCCTTACACGATTTCAACCTCTTTTCTGCCTTTAACGATTTCTCCGATTAACCGTGCCTTAACCTTCATTTGCGCAAGTTTTGAAAGTATCGCCTTGGCGGAATTGGGCTTAACCACCAAAACCATTCCCACACCCATATTAAAGGTATGAAACATTTCCTTATCTTCAATGCCGCCTTTTTGCTGCAGCAAATTGAAAATTTTCGGAACCGGCCAGCTCCGGCGATAAATCCGCGCCTTGACATTTTCGGACAGGATGCGGGAGAGTTTGTCATAAAAAGCTCCGCCGGTGATGTGAGAAATTCCATGGATAGATCCTCGATGCCCGATGCTAGATGCTCGTGATAATGCTAGAACTGGCTTGACATAAATGCGAGTAGGAGTAAGTAATTCGCCGCTGAAGCGTTTCAATTCAGCCTGCGACAGAACTTTTCTTACCAGAGAATAACCATTGGAATGCAGGCCGCTCGAGGCCAGACCGATAAGCGCATCGCCGTGCCGAATCTTTGAGCCGTCAATGATTTTATCCCTCTCCACTACACCGACGCAAAATCCCGCCACATCGTATTCGCCGGGTTTATACATCCCCGGCATTTGCGCGGTCTCCCCGCCAATTAAAGAACAACCTGACTCAAGACAACCGTCATTAACTCCTTTGACAATATCCTTTAAAACCGCAGGAGGCAGTTGGCTGTAAGCAATATAATCCAAAAAGAACAATGGCTCAGCTCCGGTGCAGAGGATATCATTAACATTCATTGCCACGCAATCAATGCCGATGGTGTCATGTTTGCCGACGAGAATAGCGATTTTTAATTTAGTGCCCACGCCGTCGGCTGAAGATACCAGCACCGGCGCCCTGTATTTTTCTTTGGCGAGCCTGAAGAAACTCCCAAACCCGCCGATGTCCTTTAACACCTCGGGCCGGAAGGATTTTCTCACCAGCCCGCGGACGACTTTTTTAAAGCGCTCTGACTTTTCAATATCCACCCCGCTCTGTTTGTAGGTTAGGTTTTTCATCTCGCTTTTTGCTGAATTGTATTAATCCGCCTCTTAAGAAAATTTCTGTCCGGGGCATTCAGCTCTATGGCCTTTTTCAAATCGTCGATGGCCTTGGCATATTCGCCTTTATCGTAAAAAACCTCCGCTCTAAATATATAAGGTTCATAATTAGTCTTTTCCAGCTCTATGGCCTTGGAAATCTGCGCGACGGCCCTTTCTAAATCTTTGCGGTGGCGGTAAATCCGCGCCAAGTTGAAATAAGGCTTGCTAAAATTCGGCGACTGCTCAATGGCTTTCTGGCAATATCCCTCGGCCTTGTTAAACTGCCGCTTATTCGCATAAATGTAACAAACATAATTGTTGGCTATTGGCAAGTTGGGATTTAGGTTTAACGCCTGCTGAAAATCGTTTAGCGCCTGGTCATAATAGAAGTTGTTGGCATATAGCATTCCCCGGCTGAAATAATTATTGGCATCACCGGGATTAGCCTTGATGGCCGCAGTTAAACGCTTCAGCCGCTCAGCCATATATTTGTCGCTGGTGAAACCGTATTTAGAAAAATTGGCCGGAACCGTTTTATTCCAGCTAAAGATATAAAATATACAGACGATCAAATAGCAGGCCGCAAAAATTAGGAAAATAATCTTTGCGGCTATCTTCTTTTCCCGCAGCAACTGAATTATCGTATAAATGGATATTCCAACCGCGCCAATAAAGATCGCTGGCGGCAGCAACCTAAGAAAGAAAAGGGAGGCCTCCCAAGGCGAGGCAGTGGTTAATAATCTTAAGAAATCCATTCGCTCTCCTTTCTTTAATTCCGGGGACACATCCCTTATCTCTCAATTAAGTTATGTGTCCCCCGAATCGCTGACTATCGTGTGACATAAATGTTGCGTTAAGCTCGGCTCTCACAACCCACAACATTTTCTCTCCAGCGCATACTTGTTGGCCTTGGAGCTATAAGCCACCGGATAATTTCCCGTAAAACAAGCCACGCAATAATTCTCTTTGGGCAAGGAGGCGGACTTTAACATCCCTTCCAGCGAAAGATAGCCCAGGCTGTCCACCTCCAAGAATTCCTGAATCTCCTTTAAGGAATTAGTGTGGGCAATAAGCTCTTTCTGGGTGTGAAAGTCAATGCCGTAAAAACAGGGAAAGCGGTGCGGAGGACAGCTAATGCGCATATGCACTTCCTTGGCGCCGGCCCGGCGTAGCTCCTTAACCCTTTTCTTGGATGTAGTGCCGCGGACAATGGAGTCGTCAACGATAACCAAGCGTTTGCCTTTAATTACTTCTTTTAAAATATTGAATTTTACCTTTACGCCCAAATCACGGATTTCTTGCTGAGGCTGGATAAATGTCCTTCCAACATAATGATTGCGGATAATCCCCTGCTCAATGGGAATGCCGGACTCATGGGAAAATCCCAAAGCCGCCGAGGTTCCGGAGTCGGGAACCGGAATAACCAAGTCTGCCTTAGCCGGATGTTCCTTGGCCAAATTAATCCCTAAATTTTGTCTGACCAAATGCACAGTGTCGCCAAAAACTTGAGAATCCGGGCGGGAAAAATACACATGCTCAAAAATGCAAAAGGCATAACGCTTGGGCACGGGAAATGGCTTGTGGGATTTTACGCCATTTTTATCAATGACTACGATTTCTCCGGGCTCAACTTCGCGCAGCAATTGCGCCTCAATCAAATCAAAGGCGCAGGTCTCTGAAGCCAGACAATATGCCTCGCCTAATTTACCCAAGACCAGCGGACGAAAACCAAACGGGTCGCGCACGCCAATGAGTTTATCCTGCGTTAAGACCACCAAAGAATAAGCGCCTTTTACTTTCTTCAGACTCTCAACGAGTTTTTCCACCATATCCCCGGATTTAGACTTGGCCATCAGGTGAATAATAATTTCGCTGTCGCAAGTGGTCTGAAAAATAGAGCCGGAGCGCTCCAACTGGGTTTTTAATTCCAAGCTGTTAACCAAATTTCCATTGTGGGCAATAGCTAAGAACCCGCCCTGATAATCTACAAACAAAGGTTGGGCATTTTTAACCAAGCTGGAGCCGGTAGTGGAATAACGAGTATGACCAATAGCCAATTCACCTTTTAACCGGGCAAGAATTTCTTCATTAAACACATCAGCGACCAACCCCATATCCTTGTGGGAATGCATATCTTGTCCGTCGCTGGTAACCATGCCGCAGGCCTCCTCGCCCCGGTGCTGCAAGGCGTAAAGCCCGAGGTAAGTCAATTTACTGGCCTCGGGATTGCCGCAGATGCCGAATAAGCCGCAATATTCCTTTGGCCCTTTATAAATTTGCGCGCACATAATCAACCCCGTTCTTAAAAATCGCATAACCGTCACCGTGCTCCAGTAAACCCCGCGACCGCGTCCACTGCGGATGCTGCTCTTTCAAGAAATGCCTTTCCGGATGCGGCATCAGCCCGAATATCCTGCCGGTTGAGTCACATATTCCGGCAATATGTTCTTGCGAACCATTGGGATTTGCCGGATAGCCGGCAAGCCTGCCGTCCGCGTCGCAATATTGAAAAACGATTTGGCCGTTCTGTTTTAATCTTTGCAATACCGCCTTATCCTGCGCCATAAATTTCCCCTCGCCGTGCGCCACCGGAAGATAAATTGTTTCTTTTAAACCTTGCGTCCACACGCATTTGGGCATTGGGAATTGGGAATTGATTTGACATTTGACATTTGGCATTCTCAAATACACCCAGCGGTCTTCAAACTTGGCGGAGTCGTTTAAGGACAGCGTGGCCTCTTGCCTTATGCTTTCATTGCCGGGCAAGAGGCCACTCTTCACTAAAACCTGAAATCCATTACAAATCCCGATAATCAACTTTCCTTCGGCAACGAATTTCTCTAACTGGTTGCGCAGTTTAAAGCGCAGTTCATTGGCGAGAATCTTTCCCGCGGCAATATCGTCGCCGTAAGAAAACCCGCCCGGGATAGCCAAGATATGGTACGCGGATAAATCTTTCTCGCCGGCAATCAAACGATTGACATGCACAGACGCTACTTCAGCCCCGACTGCCTCAAAAGCAAAAACCGTTTCCTTATCGCAGTTAGTACCCGCAGTGCGTAATACTATTACTTTGACTGTCTTAGCCATTCTTCGACGGTTTCGGGTATAGGTTGCGGCCTCGGCTATGTATCGTTTGTCGTCTTGAGTTGCGTCTGTCGTATTTCTGCCGCTCTACGAAACCGACAAACCAAACCGATACCTGGCCGAAACCTAAACCAATACCGAAACCTAGCTCTCTTTATTGCCTTTATAGAAGTCC
>JBMONJ010000128.1:0-7010 GCA_049324655.1 Candidatus Omnitrophota bacterium
CTGCGTGCCAAGGAAGATAGTCTATGCCAGTGTGGGCAAGACTGAAAGCGAGATAAAAGAGGCGGTGCGACGGGGAATTCTGTTTTTTAATGTAGAATCCCTTTCGGAATTGGAGGCCATAGACCGTATTGCCGGGGTCCTGCGGAAAAGGGCTCAAGTGGCCATACGCATTAACCCGGATGTTGAACCGCATACCCATAAATACATTACCACTGGAAAGCTTACCAATAAATTCGGGATTGATTTCTCGACGGCAAGAAAGATATTCTTGCAGAGGAAGAGTTTTGCTAACTTAAGAATAAACGGTTTACATATTCATATTGGCTCGCAGATTATTGACAGCCGGCCGTTTGTTGAAGCCATTACTCGCGTAGCGCGGTTTGCCAAAGAGCTTCAAGGCTTGGGAGTAAAGATGGAGTATTTGAATATTGGCGGCGGTTTGGGGATAATTTATAAAAATGAGCAGCCCCAAACCGCCGCCCAATTCGCCTCTGCCGTTTTGCCGATTTTACAGAAGACCGGTTTAAAAGTAATCTTGGAGCCGGGCCGGTTTATCGTCGGCAATGCCGGCATCCTCGTAACCCGCGTTATCTATATCAAGCAGTCCCGCGGCAAGACCTTTGTGATTGTGGATGCGGGAATGAACGACTTAATCCGTCCGGCGCTGTATGACGCCTATCATGAGATAGTGCCACTTAAGACACCAAGACACCAAGACACCAAGACACCCGTGGATGTAGTTGGGCCCATCTGCGAAAGCGCGGATTTTTTTGCCAAGGACCGCCGAATGCGCCAATTAAAAGAGGGCGATCCCTTGGCAATTATGGGCGCTGGCGCCTATGGCTTTAGTATGTCCAGCATTTACAATCAGCGCCTGCGGCCGGCTGAAGTAATGATAGATGGAAACCGTGGCTGTCTTATCCGTAGACGGGATGGTTATATTGATTTGATCAGAGGGGAGATTTTACCTAAAGGGTTAAGATGAAAAAGATTGCTTTTGTGAAAATGGTAGCAGCGGGCAATGACTTTGTGATTGCCGAGAACCTCAAGGGCAACCTTGCCAAGCTGGCAAAAGAAATTTGCCAGCGCAAAACCGGAATTGGCGCTGACGGGCTTCTAGTCTTGGAAAAAAGTCGCAGAGCCGATTATAAAATGCGCGTGTTTAATCCTGACGGTTCCGAGGCCGAAATGTGCGGCAACGGCGCGCGTTGTATGGCCTTATATATCAGTAAGGCCAAAAAGATAAAAAGGCAGCACTTTGTTTTGGAAACTTTGTCGGGTCTGATCGAGGCTAAGGTAGAAAAGGACAATTCTTTTATCAATATGGGCATTCCCCAGGACATAAAGTTGGAGGTGGCGCTCAATCTTACCGACGGACAAATTGGAGTCTCCTCAATTAATACCGGCGTGCCCCACGCCGTGGTTTTTCCTCCCCGCCTGCGCGAGGGCGAAGTGATAAGCTTAGGAAGGGAAATCCGTTATCATCCTAAATTCGCTCCCCGCGGCACCAATGTGGATTTTGTCGAGCCGATAAAGAGAGACTTAATCAAGGTGCGCACTTATGAACGCGGCGTGGAAAACGAAACCTTGGCCTGCGGCAGCGGCTCGGTGGCCGCAGCCATTATTACCTTTCTTAAAAATCTTCCCTCGAGAAAGAAGGGTAATTTCACTATGCAAGTCCTGACTTTAAGCACGGAGATTTTAAAAGTCCATTTTGATTTCATAAAGGAAAAGATTTTTAATGTCTGGTTAGAAGGCAAGGCAAGAATGGTTTGTAAGGGGGAATATTATGTTTAGCGGCTCAATTACCGCCATTGTAACGCCGTTTAAAAACGGGAAAGTCGACGCAAAGGCATTCAAGGCCCTGATTGAATTTCAAATTGAAAACGGCACTTCCGGAGTTGTTCCTTGCGGCACTACCGGAGAGTCAGCGACTTTGTCTTTTGAAGAGCACGAAAGGGTCATTGAGCTGGCCATTGAAACCGCCAAAGGCCGCATCCCGGTGATTGCCGGCACCGGCTCAAATTCTACCCAAGAGGCTATAACGCTTACCCGGCATGCAGAAAAAATCGGTGCTGACGGCTCTTTACAAGTGTCTCCTTATTACAACCGTCCCACGCAAAAGGGATTGTATTTGCATTTTAAGGCCATTGCCGAGTCAGTAAAAATTCCCGTTATCCTTTACAATATTGCCTCGCGCACTGGCGTGAATATTGATCCGGAGACGATTGCCAAGTTAGCGCAGGACTGTAAAAATATCGTCGGCGTAAAAGAGGCCAGCGGAAACTTAGATCAGATGTCGCGGATAAAGTCCCTGTGCCCGGAGAAATTTGTTTTGCTTTCCGGCGATGACAGCCTGACCTTGCCGGTTATGGCGATTGGCGGCAAAGGGATTATTTCCGTAGCTTCCAATATTATACCCCGAGATGTCGCAGATATGGTGGCCGCGTTTCTCGACGGAGAAATCAGCCGGGCGCAGCAGTTCCATTTTAAAATGCTGCCTTTAATTAAAGCCTTATTTATTGAGACCAATCCCATTCCGGTAAAAACTGCTTTGGGGCTAATGGGAAAATGCAGCGATGAGCTGCGCCTGCCGATGTGTCCGATGCAGCCGGAGAATTTGGAAAAGCTGCGCCGGGCCTTGGCGGATTATGGGTTGTTAAAATGATTAAATTAGCTATCAGCGGTTGTCGGGGCCGGATGGGCTCGCAGATTCTGGAATTGGCCTTTAATAATCTGGACTTTGCCGTGGTCTGCATCCTTGAAAATAAGGGTCATCCGGCAATAAATTCTCAAGTCGGCAAACTGCGGATTACTGATAATTCCTATCAGATAAAAGAGGCGGATGTTTTAATTGAGTTTACCAACTCCGAAGCCACAATGGAGCATCTTAAGGATTGTCTGCAATACCGCCGGGCAATGGTCATTGGCACCACGGGTTTGAATACCATGCAAATTGATCAGCTCAAGGAAGCGGCAAAAGAGATTCCTATTGTATTCTCGCCGAATATGTCCGTGGGCGTGAATGTATTTTTCCGCTTGGTTAAGGCTGCAGCTGAGAAGTTGGGCACAGAAACCGCAGTAAAAATCGTCGAGTCCCATCATATTCATAAAAAAGACGCGCCTTCAGGCACGGCTAAACAATTGGCTTCAATCATAAAAGAGGCGCGCCAAGAAGAGGTTTCCGATATCCAGTCCATCCGCGAAGGGGAAATCATCGGCGAGCATCGGGTGTTTTTTGACGGGCCTTTTGATACCATTGAATTGCGTCACACAGCCAAGAGCCGGGCCATATTCGCCCAAGGCGCTTTGGTGGCGGCCGAATGGATTGCGGATAAAAAGCCGGGATTTTATACTATGCAGGATGTGCTTTCCTTAGAACAGTGATTAAAATAGCCTGCCTGACGGTAGGCAGGGCAGGCAGGGATTACAGTGATGGGCAATTTTGAATTCTCCGAGCGTTTAAAGAAATTACCACCTTATTTATTTGTGGAAATTGACAAGGCCAAGAGGCAGGCGCGCGCTGAAGGCCGGGATATTATTGATTTGGGAGTTGGCGACCCGGATTTCCCCACCCCACAATTTATCGTCGAGGCTTTGAATAAAGCGGCAGCAGACGGGACAAACCATCATTATGCTTTGGACGCGGGTTTGCCAAAGCTGCGTCAGGCGATTGCTAAATGGTATCAGCGGCGTTTCAATGTGGAGCTTAATCCGGATGAAGAGATTTTGCCCTTAATTGGCTCCAAGGAAGGTATTGCCCATTTTCCGCTGGCGGTGGTAAATCCCGGCGAGCGGGTATTGGTACCCGACCCTTGCTATCCGCCGTATCGCTCGGGGACCATTTTTGCCGGCGGCAAAATTGAACTGATGCCGCTTTTGGCTAGAAATAATTTTCTACCGGATCTTAATCGTGTTGCTCAGCGAAGTGAAAAGAAAAATTTCAAATTACTCTTTATTAATTCTCCCAATAATCCTACTTCGGCAGTGTCAGGAAAAGAACTTCTTGAGCAACTGGTTAAGCTGGCGCGAGAAAGGAATATGATTATCGCTTCGGACGCGGCTTATTCGGAGATTTATTATGACGGTCAGCGCCCCCGCAGCATTTTGGAAGTGGGGGGCGCGAAAGAGGTCGCTGTTGAATTCCATTCTTTGTCCAAGACCTTTAATATGACGGGTTGGCGCATTGGCTGGGCAAGCGGGAATAAGGCTCTGATCGCAGCCTTAGCCAAGTTAAAAAGCAATATTGATTCGGGAATTTTTCAGGCTGTGCAAATCGCAGGAATTGCCGCTTTGGAATCTGACGGCAGGCATTGTGAAGAGATGCGCAGGATTTATCAAGAGAGAAGGGATGAATTAGTTGGCGGCCTGCGGCGCCTTGGCTGGAAAATCAACCCGCCGCAGGCCGCCTTTTATGTCTGGGCCAAACTGCCGCGCCGTTTTAAGGATTCTATCCGCGCGGCAGAGATATTTCTTAAAGATGCCGATATTATAGTTACTTCAGGAGTGGGGTTCGGTAAATATGGTGAGGGTTTTATCCGTATGGCCTTAACCGTGCCGAAAGAAAGAATTGCCGAAGCTGTGGCGCGAATGAAGAAAATCCTATGAGGTCAAATTAAAATGCCCAAGTGCTATTTAGGAATAGGCTCTAATTTAGGCAAGCGTCAAGAGAATATCCGCCGGGCCATTGAGCTCTTAAAGCAGAGCGGGATAAAAGTGAAAAAGGTCTCGACCATCATCGAGACCGAGCCGATGGGCGGCCCGCCGCAGGGAAAATTCCTCAATGCCGTTTTGGAAGTTGACACTCGGCTTAAACCCCACGCCTTGCTGGAAACCTTGAAAAATATCGAGGAGCAATTGGGCAGAAAACGCACCGTGCGTTTCGGCCCGCGCACCATTGACTTGGATATCCTCACCTATGACAGCAAATCCATTAAGGAAAAGGACCTCATTGTGCCGCACCCGCGGATGCACCAGCGCGATTTTGTTTTAAGGCCTCTGAAAGAAATCGCTCCGCATATGTTCAAGAATCCTCCTAAAGTGGTTAAGACTATCAAAGAAATGCGTCAGTTGACAGCTAAGATAAAACAGCAGGGCAAGACCATTGGTTTTGTTCCCACCATGGGCTATCTTCACGAGGGCCATCTTTCCTTAATGCGCCAGGCCAAGCACGACTGCGATGTCTGCGTAATCAGCATCTTCGTTAACCCTTTACAATTCGGGCCGCAGGAAGATTTTCGTCAGTATCCTCGCGATTTTAAACGTGATGAACTCTTGGCCAAGGGTGCAGGAGTGGACATTATATTCTGTCCTGAAGCCAAAGAGATGTATCCGGTTGAACAACTTACCTTGGTGAATGTGGAACGTTTGAGTTCCGGTTTATGTGGCGCCAGCCGGCCCGGACATTTTAAAGGCGTGGCCACAGTGGTAACAAAGTTGCTCAATGTTGTGCAGCCGGACTTCGCCTATTTTGGACAAAAGGACTTTCAGCAGGCGAGGATAATTCAGAAGATGTGCGCGGACCTCAATTTCCCCGTTGAGGTAAAGATCATGCCTATCGTAAGGGAAAAGGACGGCTTAGCCATGAGCTCGCGCAATAAATATTTGAGTTTTCAAGAGCGTAAGGACGCGCTGGCCGTGAACGAGTCTTTAGAGATGGCTAAGGAAATGGTCAAGCACGGCCAGCGCTCCATCAATGTGGTGCAGGCGGCAATGCGGGAGATTATCGAGAGAAAGAAGACCGCGCGCATTGATTATCTTGCCTTTGTGGATGCGGATGACCTGCAGCCCTTAAAAGAGATAAAGGGCAAAATGGTAATTGCCGCGGCAGTCTGGTTTGGCACCACACGCTTAATTGATAATTGTCTGTTGACCGTGCGTTAAACTCTTCTGGCGGAGGGCGCTTGCTACAGAAAAAGACAAGGGTAGGCATTATTGGTTGCGGCTCAATCGGCAGCTTCCTTGCCAGCAAGATAGTAAGGGAATTGAAAGATTCCGTAGTGCTTTCTGCGCTCTATGATGTGGATAGAGAAAAATCGCGCGCCCTGTGTGCCAAATTGAAACTTCCCGGTATTTGCGTATCGAGCCAGAAAGAGCTGCTGCATAAAAGTGCTTTTATCGTCGAGGCTGCTTCGGCTGCGGTTGCCGCCCGAGTTACGGCTCGTGCCCTTGCCGCAGGCAAGGATTGTCTGATAATGAGCTCGGGCGGGCTATTGAATGACTATCCACGGTTATTTAGACTCGCCAGAATAAAGGGGCGCCGGATTTTTATCCCTTCCGGAGCAATCGGCGGTATTGACGCGGTCAAGGCCCTTGCCTTCGTGAAGATCTCGCGCATTATCCTCACCACCTTTAAGCCTCCCCATGCCTTTATCGGTTCGCCTTATATCCTAAGACGCAAAATAAATCTCAATGCCATTAAAGCTGACCGGGTCTTATTTTCCGGTAATGTCACTTCCGCAGTAAAGAATTTCCCGCAGAATATCAATGTGGCCGCCACTTTGGGTCTGGCGTCAAGAGCGACAAATAGATTGAAGATAAGGATTGTCGCCTCTCCCGGATGTCGTAATAATATTCACGAGATCGAGGTTATTTCCAAGGCGGGTAACTTGCGGGTGCGCTTGGAGAATCTTCCTTCGCCGGCAAATCCTAAGACCAGCTTCTTAGCCATGCTTTCAGCGCTGACTACTTTAAAAGGAGCATTAGAAGAAGTCAAGGTAGGGACATAGTTTGTCCGCCATTCGCCTTTGGCGAATTGGCGAGATCAAATTCGGACGAATAACTTATGTTCCGCCAAAATCTTCGATTTTGGCGAGACCTCGCCATTCACCTTTGGTGAATGGCAGGCGTTTACGTTCCATAAGTTATGTCCTCATTTGAGAGGAGGTGAAACATAAATGGCCGAAAAGGTAGCAAAGGTCGGAGTCAAAAAGGCAAAGGGCTATCTCTATTTCGTGGATAAGAAAGGAGATGTTTCCCGCGCCAAGATGGCCAGAGGCGCCAAAAAGGGC